>JBEKCN010000946.1:0-2668 GCA_050014855.1 Streptosporangiaceae bacterium
GCCGCGATCGGGCTGGATAACGACAACACCACGCAGCTCGGGCCGGTGGCCGCGTGCGTGCCCGCGAACGCCAAGGCGTTCGAGAACGGGACGTGCACCGCGTCCGACCCCGCGTCCCCGGCCAAGGCAGGCGGCATACAGGCGGGGGACAAGGTCGTCTCGTTCGACGGCAAGCCGGTCAGTACGTGGACCGCGCTCGGCAACGACATCCGCAGCACCCCCGCGCACCGCACGGTGACGGTGGTCGTGCTGCGGGACGGGCACCAGGTGACCCTGGTCCTCCTGCTGGCCGCGGTCAGCGGGCGGTCCGGGTCCTACCTCGGCGTCGAGAACACCAACGTCTTCCAGCGCTACAACCCGATCCGGTCGGTGACCTACGCGGGCTCGATGTTCGGCCAGGTGCTGACCGGATCCGCGAAGGAAATCGGCAGCCTGCCGGCGGCCATCCCGCATCTGTTCGCCAAGAACCGGTCCAGCACCGCGGCGGGGCAGGTCACCAGCGTGGTGGGCGCGGGGGAGATCACCGGCGACGTCGTCTCGGCCAGCGTCGGCTGGCAGGTCAAGGTCGACTACGTCCTGCTGATCGTGGCCTCGCTGAACATCTTCGTCGGCGCGTTCAACCTGCTGCCGCTGCTGCCGCTGGACGGCGGCCATATCGCGGTCATCATCTTCGAGCGCATCCGGGCCTGGTTCGCGCGCCTGCGCGGCCGGGCCGACCCCGGTCTGGTGGACATGACCAAGCTCGTACCGGTCAGCATGGGCGTGTTCGCGATCCTCGTGGTCTTCGGCCTGATGCTGATCCTCGCCGACCTCGTGAACCCCATCCGGCTGACCTGACCGTGCGCGGAGCAGGGCCTGAAGGGAAGCGGGGCGCGGGCGGGAACAGCGGGCGAGCGTCACGGGAAGGCTCCGTGACGCAAGCGTCAGGCAAGGCCGGTGTGCCGTACGTGGTGGCAGGCTGGTCCTGAGAGACTGATAACCGGACCGGAAGACGCCGCCAGTCCGCTGAGGTGCCGGGCCGCCGGGCCCGGCCATGAGACACCGACAAGCGATCGGATGGGGAAGATGAGCATTGACCTCGGAGTGCCGGAGACGCCGCCCCGGCCGCTGGCCGAGCGCCGGGTTTCGCGGCAGTTCATGGTGGGGTCCGTGCCGGTGGGCGGTGGCGCGCCCGTCTCGGTTCAGTCGATGGCCACCACGCTGACCGCCGACGTGAACGCCACGCTGCAGCAGATCGCGGAGCTGACCGCGTCCGGCTGCCAGATCGTCCGGGTGGCGGTCCCGTCGCAGGATGACGCGGACGCCCTGCCCGCGATCGCCAGGAAGTCCCAGATCCCGGTGATCGCCGACATTCACTTCCAGCCGAAGTACGTGTTCGCCGCCATCGACGCCGGGTGCGCCGCGGTCCGGGTCAACCCGGGCAACATCAAGGCGTTCGACGACAAGGTGGGCGAGATCGCGCGGGCCGCCAAGGACGCTGGGATCCCCATCCGCATCGGCGTCAACGCTGGCTCCCTGGACAAGCGCCTGATGGCCAAGTACGGCAAGGCCACCCCCGAGGCCCTGGTGGAGTCGGCGCTGTGGGAATGCTCCCTGTTCGAGGAGCACGACTTCCGCGACATCAAGATCTCGGTGAAGCACCACGACCCGGTGGTCATGATCAACGCCTACCGGCTGCTCGCCCAGAAGTGCGACTACCCGCTGCACCTGGGGGTCACCGAGGCCGGCCCCACCTTCCAGGGGACGATCAAGTCGGCCGTGGCGTTCGGCGCGCTGCTGGCCGAGGGCATCGGTGACACGATCCGCGTCTCGCTGTCGGCCCCGCCGGTGGAAGAGGTCAAGGTCGGGATCGGCATCCTGGAGTCCCTCGGCATGCGCCAGCGCGGCCTGGAGATCGTGTCCTGCCCCTCCTGCGGGCGGGCCCAGGTCGACGTCTACAAGCTGGCCGACGAGGTGACGGCGGGGCTCGAGGGCCTGGAGGTGCCGCTGCGGGTGGCCGTCATGGGCTGCGTCGTCAACGGCCCCGGCGAGGCACGCGAGGCCGACCTCGGTGTCGCGTCGGGCAACGGCAAGGGCCAGATCTTCGTGCGCGGCAAGGTCATCGCCACAGTGCCCGAGTCCAAGATCGTGGAAACCCTGATCGAGGAGGCCATGCGCCTCGCCGAGGAAGAGGGCGTCGGCGAGGGTGAAGCGGGTTCGCCCTCTGTCACCGTCGCCTGACGGCCATCGTCGCTGACATCTGCGGCGGGCTGACGTCCAGCGTCGGCCCGCGGGGCCCGTCCGCTGCGGTCCGCCGCCCGCCGGCTGAGGTCATGGCCGGCTGACGTCCGCCATCGGCTGACCGGCCCGGCCGGGTCCTGCCATACGTCCGGGCAGGCGAAGATGCGGGGTCACGTCCCGCGCGTGACCCCGCCCCCGTCCCTACAGCCGGTAAGGCTGTCCAGCGCCCCGGCCGTGGTGCTGTCCGTCCACCGCCCCGGTCAGGGACCTGTCTAGCCGCGCGCCACCCGGGCGGCGGGCATGTCGTCGGCCACGATGATCTCGCCGACCTTCTCGGTGGCCACTTCGCGGGTGCCGGCCGGGAGCTGGTCGTCGGTGACCAGGACGTCAACCTCGTCGAGACTCGCGAACGAGCTCAGGCTGACCAGGCCCCACTTGGTGTGGTCGG
>JBEKCN010000947.1:0-2668 GCA_050014855.1 Streptosporangiaceae bacterium
CGCTCCGCATGCCGACGCTGCCCTGAAGCCGGATCCGGCTGCCGCGGTCCAGCCCCGGTACGTGCCTGCGCCCGTAGAACAGGGCGGTGAGCGAGCCCGTGTCATCGGACACTTCGCAGGCGAGCACGGAGTTCTGCTCGACGGGCCGAATGGCCAGGCTGGTGACGCGTCCCTCGACGATCGCCTTACCCGGCCCGTGCAGCGAGCCGATCGGCGTCACCTGCGCGGCGGTGGCCTGCCCGTCCGCCCCAGTGGCTCCGGTGGCGGCTGATGTCCCCTGAGTACCGGCTCCGGCGGTGCCCGTGGCTCCAGCGGTACCCGTGGCTCCAGCGCTGGCTGGCGGCTCTCCGGGCCTGGGCCGCGGGGGGCCGGCAGTACCCGGCGCCGGATCGCTCTCGGCGGCTCCGGGAGCCCCGGGCATGGCCGGCGTGGGGTGCTCCGCGCTGGCTCCCAGGGGCTGTTCGGGAGGTTCGGCGGGCGCGGCGACCACGCTCTGGCGGCCCCCCGCCGCTCCCGGCCGTTCCCGTGCCGCGTCGGCGGCTGTCGTCCCGTTGGCCCGCTCGGCCTGGACCGCCTGCCGATGCTCGAGGATCCGGACCCGGCTCTCGACGTCGAACGGGATGATGGTGGCGGCCGCGTTCGGGATCCGGCTCACCGCCGCGGCAATCTTGTCCGCCGTCCGGTCGTGCAGCATCCGCCCGATCAGCGGTGAGAAGCTGCGCCGCGGCAGCACCACGGTGACCTGGGTGCCGGGCTGCTCGGCCTCGTGCCGGACCAGTTCCTGAGACGCGTGCACCAGCCGGCGATCAGGGGCGTCGATCATCTCGAACGGAATGTCCTGGCCGAACCGCACCCATCGGTCGCGGATCCGCTCGGCCCTGGCACTGTCGATGACGAAGTGCACGGCCCGCAGCGACGTTGGCCGCTGGCTCCGCGCATAACGCAGCGCCGCCAGCGTGGCCAGGTCCATGCTGTCCACGAACACCAGCACTACCCGGCGGGTGTAGTTCGGCTGGCGTGGCGCGATGCCCGCGGCCCGGCGATCGCCGATGTCCTCCAGGACCTGGTCCTCGGCACGGTACTCACGGTTCAGCCGCATGAGGATGAACACGAGGATTGGCCCGACCACGACGACCAGCCACGCACCCTCGGTGAACTTGGTGACCGCGAAGATCAGTACCACGAACGCGGTGGTCACGCCAGCCGAAAAGTTGATCACCAGCCGCCTGCGCCAGCCCCGCTCCTTGTGCGTCAGGTGGTACTTGGACATCCCGAAGCCGGCCATCGAGAACCCGGTGAACACGCCGATCGCGTAGAACGGCACCAGGTTGTTGACGCTCGCCCCGACCGCCAGGATGAGCGCCAGCGACACCACGGTCAGCAGGATGATGCCATTGGAGAACACCAGCCGGTGCCCGCGCTTCATCAGCCAGCGCGGCAGGAAGGCGTCCTGGGCCACGAAGCTGGCCAGGAACGGGAATCCGTTGAAGCTGGTGTTGCCGCCGGTAAACAAGATCAGCGCGGTCGCGAACTGGACGAAGTAGAACAGGATCCGGCCGGCCCCCCCGCCGAAGATGAGGTTGGCTTCCTGAGAGAGCACGGTCGGCGTCCCTAGGGTGTAGGGGGTCGCGTGCGTCACGTGCGCCAGCCAGGAGATGCCGCCCACCAGGAAGGCGAGGATGAGGCCCTGGGTGACCAGCACCTTGCGGGCATTGGACCCCTCCGGCGGCTTCAGCGCGCTGACGGCGTTGGAGACCGCCTCGATGCCGGTCAGCGACGAGCCGCCGTTGGCGAAGGCACGCAGCAGGGTGAAGATCAGGGTCCCCGAGATCAGCAGCGACATCTTGCTGTGGGGGTCGTAGTACGTCTTCCCCGGCGGCAGGGTCGCCAGGTCGATCACCGGCAGGTGACCGAACGCCTCCCGGGCCAGCCCGATGAGGATCATCACGATGACCGAGACGGAGAACAAGTAGGTAGGCAGGGCGAAGAAGCGGCCTGCTTCCCTGATGCCGCGCAGGTTCCCGTAGGCCATGAGCAGGATGGCGACCACGGAGATGAGCAGCAGGACGTCGTTCCCGCTGATGACGTGCAGCGTGCTCAGGGCGGGGAACGCGGACACGATGGCCGCCGCGCCCGCCGCCGTCTGCACCGCGACCGTGACCGTGTAGTCGATCAGCAGCGCAACCGCCGCGATCTGCGCCACCCGCGGCCCGAAGTTGTCCCGGGCCACGACGTACGAGCCGCCCGTCTTGGTGTAGACGGTGACGACCTCGCGGTAGGACAGCACGACCAGGGCCAGCACGAACAGGACCACACCGGTAATCGGCAGCAGCACCGTGAAGGCCGCGATCGCGAGGCCGCTCTTGAGCAGCTCGATGAGGATTTCCTCGCTGCCATACGCCGACGAGGAGATACCGTCCGGGGACAGCACGCCCAGAGCCAGCGGGTTGGACAGCCGCTGCTCGCCGAGCTGGTCGTTCACCATCGCAGGCCCGAGGAAGCGGCGCTTCAGCGAGTACGAGAAGGTCTCCGGAAGGTCGTCTGACCTTCCCACCAGACCAGCCGCCTTACGAACGGCCACTAGACTCCCGCCTCCATCTCCCAGGCCATCAGCCGACCTTCACCAACGTCATTATGGGTGCGGGTTCCGGGCCGTTGTGCAGTGGAC
>JBEKCN010000948.1:0-2666 GCA_050014855.1 Streptosporangiaceae bacterium
CATCAGGGTCTGACGGACGGCAAGGCGGGCGGCTCTCACTGGGCTGCTCATCGGGCGGGGTCTCCATCGGTTCGCTCGACGTGGTGCAGGTAGGCGTCTTCGAGGCTGGGCGTGACCACAGCCAGTTCATCCAGATCCCCGACGTGGTACCGCGCCGCCCAGTCCAGTAGCGCCCGCAGCGTGGCCGCGGTGTTCCGGGTGCGGCAGGTCGCGGTCGGGCCGTGCATGATGAGCTCGATGCCGTCCGGCGGCGGGATCTCGCCGTCACGCAGGGCTTTGGGCAAACTAAACGAAACATGGGCAGGCAGTTCCGCAAGTTTGGCGACTTCCCGAGTGGAGCCGACGATCTTGATGCGGCCGTCCAGCAGGATCGCGACCCGGTCCGCGAGGTACTCAGCCTCGTCCAGGTAATGGGTGGTGAGCACGATGGTCTTGCCGAGGCTCCGCAGGTTCTCCACCGCGGTCCAGAGCCGCCGCCGGGCTTCGGGGTCGAAGCCGGTCGTCGGCTCGTCCAGGAACACCAGGTCGGGGTCCCCGGCCAGGGCGAGCGCGAAGTCCAGCCGCCGCCGCTGGCCGCCGGAGAGCTTTCGCACGGAGGTGTTCCGGTCGGCGGTCAGCCCGGTCACCTCGAGCAGGTCGCCGAGCGGCCGCGGGTGCGGGTAGTACTGCCGCCAGATCTCGATCAGCTCGCCGACCCGTGCCTGGCGGGGAAAGCCGCACTCCTGCAGGACGATGCCGATGCGCTCGCGCAGCTCGGCCGGCTGCGCGGCCGGGTCGAGGCCGAGCACGGTGACCGTGCCCCCGGTCCGCGCGCGGAAGCCCTCCAGGATCTCCACCGTCGTGGTCTTGCCCGCGCCGTTCGGCCCGAGCAGGCAGAACACCTCGCCTTGGCGGACCTCGAAGTCGATGCTGCGCAGCACCTCCCGCTTCCCGTATGACATCCGCAGCCCGCACACCCGGACCGCGAGGTCCGGGGCCGTATCGCCTTCCGGTGCCGCCGCCGCGAGCTGGCTAGTCATCGAGCACCGCCAGGCGCTGCGCCGGGACCAGGGCGTGCACGAGCGTGTCGACGACGGTGGCTTCGGCCACGTGCGGTGCGATGGCCGCCCCGTATGGGTCGGAGAACCGGTGCCGGGCGAACCAGGTCAGCGTCTCCAGCACGAGCCGCGCGGTCGCTGCCGCGTCTGGTGTCGCGCGCAGCAGCCCAGCGCTGGCGCGGCTGCTCAGGTATTCGGTCAGGGCCGCCAGTACCGGCCGGCGCAGTCCGCTGTTCAGCAGGTCGGCCAGTTCCGGGAGCTCCCGGGCGGACCGCTCGATCATGTCGGCGGCTTCGCGCGTCTGGGTCTCCAGCGTGAACGTCTCGCGCAGGATCGCTTCGAGCTCGGCCGCGGGGTCTTCGACGTCCTGCTGGGCCAGCGCCCCGGCCAGGTAGCCGAACGGGACCACCGAGGCCACGTACTCCCGGGCTTCCTTGATCGTGACGCTCAGCGGCGCGGGCGACAGTGGGAGGTCCCCCCCGGGCAGGTCCTCCAGCAGCAGGGCGTGCCGGATGGCCAGTACGAACAGGCCTTCCTTGCTGTCCACATAGCGGTAGATCGCCGCTTCGGACAGCCCGAGTTCGGCCGCTACGTCGCTGACGTGCGCGGACCGGTAGCCGTCCCGGGTGAAGACCCGGACCGCCGCTGCGATCAGCTCAGGTAGCCGTTCGTGGGCGTTCCGCTTACCGGGCATACCCGGAGTATATGCACCAGTAAGTGAGTCACTCACTAACAACCGAATTATCCCGGCGTGCCGCACGGACGATTAAGGAGAACCAGCCCGTGCGGCGCGGTCACAGGGGAATCGGCCAGCGCTCCGTCCGGAGGCCCATGTCCCAGAACATCCACTCGTACCGGCTCGTTGTGCGGAAGTTCCAGTGCATCCGGGCCCGCTCGTCCGCGGACAGGCTCGCAGCTACCCGGTTGGTGACGTCCAGGACCTCCCGAACGTAGGTCCCGAAGTCCTCGCCGCCGTAGGTGTCGATCCATTTCCGGAAGCGCGGGTCGGGTGACCCGCGGCGGCGCAGCTCCTTGCCGACCTCCCAGTAGATCCAGTAGCACGGCAGCACCGCGCCGACGCCCTCCGCATAGGAGCCGCCCCGCGCGGTGGCGAGCAGGTAGCTGGTGTAGGCCAGGGTGGTGGGCGCCATCTCGGCCCCGTTCGCGACGCCGGGATCGATGCCCAGGTCGGCCAGCAGCGTGTCGTGCAGCTGCTGCTCCACGGCGACCACGCCGATAAAGTGCCGGGCGAACATCTCGGTTTCGCTGGCGTCGGGGGCCCGGCTGGCGATCGCGGCCAGCGTGTGACCATACTGCTTGAGGTACAGCGAGTCCTGGATGACGTAGAAGGCGAAGGATTCCTCCGGCAGGCTGCCGTCGGCCAGGCCGGTCAGGAAGGGATGGCTGAGGATGGCTTCGTAAATTCCGCTGACGCTCTGCCAGAGCTCGCCGGTGAAGCTGTCGCTCATCCATCGCCCCCGTTTCCTGTTGTGCCGCCCATAACCGTATTACGGGCTCGAACTGTCACGTGTCACCCTGTCCCGTTCGGGGGCATGATTTTCTTTTCCGTGGGGTGTCGATTCCGGGCGGCCCCTTCGTGATGAGGGCCGCCCCCGCCGCCCTCTCCGC
>JBEKCN010000949.1:0-3058 GCA_050014855.1 Streptosporangiaceae bacterium
AGCTCGAGCTCGCCCGAGTAGCGCACGGGCCCCTTGTCCGATCCCACACTGCCCGATCCCACACTGCCCGATCCCACACGGCCCGATCCCACACGGCCCGATCCGGCACTGCCCGATCCGGCACTGCCCGATCCGGCACTTCCCGATACCGAACCGTCCGATCCCGCACCGTCGGCGGTGTCCGGGGAGAGGGACTGGTAGGAGGGGTCGACGATCTCGTCGTGCTCGTTGGCCGGGCCGTAGACCACCTCGACGCAGACGTCGGCCGGGGTGAGCTCGCCGAGCGCCACCGCGGCGTGGACCGTGAGGGGCGCGCCCAGCTGCGGCTCGCCCGCGTCCGCTTCGACGTGCTCGATGTGCACCCGTGGCCAGGCGGTCCCGACTCGCCGCTTCCACGCGGCCAGCTCACGGGCGGCACGGTAGCTCCCGCCGTCGGCCAGCACCCGGGACGAACGGGTGGCGGGGGCGTAGAGCCTGGTGACGTACTCGCGGACCATACGCTCCGCCGGCACGCGCGGGCCCAGCGCCCGGAGCGTGTGCCGGATCTTCTCGACCCAGCCGTCCGGCACCCCGGCCGCGTCCTGGCCGTAGAACAGCGGCGCCACCGAGTTGCTGAGCAGGTCGTACAGCGCCAAGGCTTCCAGCTCGTCCCGGCGGTCCGGGTCCGGCACGCCGTCGGCGGAGGGGATCGCCCAGCCGTTGCCGCCGTCGTACCACTCGTCCCACCAGCCGTCGCGCACCGACAGGTTCAGCCCGCCGTTCAGCGCCGCCTTCATCCCCGAGGTCCCGCAGGCCTCGAGCGGGCGGAGCGGGTTGTTCAGCCAGACGTCGCAGCCGCTCACCAGGGAGCGGGCCATCTGGATGTCGTAGTCAGGCAGGAAGACGATCCGGTTCCGCACCCGCGGGTCGTCGGTGAACCGGACCATCTGCTGGATCAGCCGTTTGCCGCTCTCGTCGGCCGGGTGGGCCTTGCCGGCGATCACGATCTGGATCGGCTGCTCGGGGTCCAGCAGCAGCTCGGTCAGCCGGTCCGGATCGTGCAGCATGAGCGTGAGGCGCTTGTAGGACGGCACCCGGCGCGCGAAGCCGATCGTCAGCCGGTCCGGGTCAAGCACCTCGTCGATCCAGGTCAGCTCCGCTTCGCTGGCCCCGCGCTGGCGCCACGAGACCCGCAGCCGCTTCCGTGCGTCGGCGACCAGGCTGGAGCGCAGCGTGCGGCGGGCGGCCCAGATCCGGTCCGCGGGCAGGTCCGCGACCCGGTCCCAGTCCCAGTTCCCGCCCTCGCTCAGCACCTCGGCACCCGGGTTGGCCAGCTCCAGTATCTCGGTCGGGACCCAGGTGGCCGGGTGCACGCCGTTGGTGATGGAGCCGATCGGGACCTCGGTCTCCTCGAACCCCGGCCACAGGCCGGAGAACATCTCGCGGCTCACCGCGCCGTGCAGCTTGCTGACGCCGTTCGCCCGCTGCGCGAGCCGCATGCCCATCACGGCCATGTTGAAGACCTGCGCGTCGCCGCCCGGGTAGGTCTCGGCCCCGAGGGCGAGCACCCGGTCCACCGGCAGCGCCGGGTCCGCGGTCTCCTTGCTGAGGTACCGCTCGATGAGGTCGCAGGGGAAACGGTCGATCCCGGCCGGGACGGGAGTGTGCGTGGTGAACACCGTGCCCGCGCGGCACGCCTCGAGCGCCTCATCGAAGCTGAGACCCTGGCCGACGTAGGTGCGGATGCGCTCCACGCCGAGGAACCCGGCGTGCCCCTCGTTGGTGTGGAATACTTCGGGCTCCGGGTGCCCGGTGATCGCGCAGAACGCGCGCACGGCCCGCATGCCGCCGATCCCCAGCAGCAGTTCCTGCCGGAGCCGGTGCTCGGTGCCCCCGCCGTACAGCCGGTCGGTGACCTGCTGCATGGCCGGTTCGTTTTCCTCCACGTAGGAGTCGAGCAGCAGCAGCGGCACCCGGCCGACCCGCGCCAGCCAGACCTGGGCGGACAGCACGTGGCCCTCGGCCATAGTGACGGTGATCCGCACCGGCATCCCGCCGGAGTCCCGGAGCAGCTCCAGGGGCAGGCCGTTCGGGTCGTTGGACGGGTAGCGCTCCCCCTGCCAGCCGTCCGCGGACAGCGACTGGGTGAAGTAGCCGTGCCGGTACAGCAGGCCGACGCCGATGAGCGGTACGCCCAGGTCGCTAGCGGCCTTGAGGTGATCCCCGGCCAGGATGCCGAGGCCGCCGGAGTACTGCGGCAGCACCTCGGTGATGCCGTACTCGGGCGAGAAGTAGGCGATCGCGGACGGCGCCGCGACCAGCGGGCCGTCACCCGTGTCACTGAAGCCGGTGGCCCGCTCGAACCAGCGCGGCCCGGTCAGGTAGCCGTTCATGTCCTGCGCCGCGGCGTTCAGCCGGGCCAGGAAGTCATGGTCCGACGCCAGCGCGGCCAGCCGCTCCGGGCGCAGCATGCTCAGCATCCTGATCGGGTCCCCGCCGGACGCCTCCCACGCTGCCGGGTCGATCGACGCGAACAGGTCGGCGATTTGGGGATGCCAGGACCAGCGGAGGTTGAGCATGAGGTCGCGGAGGGGAGCCAGCGGCTCGGGAAGCACAGTGCGGACGGTGAACCGGCGGATCGCTTTCACGAGGAGTGACCCTAGTCTGTCCGGGTCCGTGCGGGGTGGCATCAGCCGCCGCATCCGTACCACTTGTCACACTTGGCCCCGCCTGGGGGGTCACCGCCACTGGAACCACGCCCAATCGTCGAGACCAGCAAGTCCTCTCCAGTACACCGCATCAGCCAGGTGCCTTGCACCACCCGCCGCGGGCGAAGCCGGGGCGCCGGTGACGGAACGCCGGGCACGGCGCGAAAAACGGCTCAGCAGTCACAGCAGCACCAGGGGCACCTGCTTGCGGGTCAGGCCACAGCGCACGCCAGGGGCGGCGGTGAGCGGCGCGGGGGCGGGGCGGGGCCGATCGTGGGCGGCGGCCCAGCCGGGCTCAGCTGTCATCCGGGTTACCGGGCAGGCGCCAGATGGGACCGGCGTTTGCGCAGGAACCTAAAAACTCAAGTAAA
>JBEKCN010000950.1:0-2660 GCA_050014855.1 Streptosporangiaceae bacterium
CACCGGGCGCCCAGGTTTACCCGGGCAGCTCAGCGACACCTTGGGCCACTGCGCACGGCGCGCACAGCGCTACCTCCACGTCACCGCGGGAGCCGGTAGTGAGCCGGCGTGTGATCACCGCGTCTTTATCGCATATCTCCACATCGTCCGGGTGTGACCGGGCGCAGGAGCATTCGCAGGCCCGCCGGGAGCCGACGAGGGTGGTGCGCCAGCTTTCCAGGACCGCGCGAATGGCCGGGTCGCCGGAGAGCTTGTGCAACGCTTCGCTGGTCACGGCCGCTGTCTGCTCGGCCCACTCGGCCGCGACGGCGACGGTAGCCTCCCAGGCCGCCGCGAGCCGTTGTAGTGGGTTGCTCTCGCTGCTGCTGCTCATCGCCACATCTTCTCACCGTGGGCCGATAGTGACCAGCGGGCCGGCTAACTGCGGTGCAGGGGGTGCGGGAGGGACCAGGCGTGCTCGCCGAGGAGGGCTAGGGCGGCCGGGACCAGGACGCCGCGCACCACGGTGGCGTTGATCAGCACGGCCGCCGCCGTGCCCACCCCGAGAATCTTGAGGTCGATGAGCGGCAGCGTGGCGAAGCTAGGCCCTCAGGGGTGGGGCACGGTCGTTCAAGGGGCGCGGTGCTGGCCCCGGTCGTGCTGGGCCCGTTCGTACTGGACGCTGTGGAATGGCGAACGGGCCGGAGCGGGGCCCTGGCCCGGAGCGGAGTGGGCCATCAGCACCAGCGAGACGACCAGGATGACGACGCCGACCGCGGCCAGCGCCCAGGTGGAGCTGAAGTACGACGCGACCTGGGCGAGGACGCCGAGCGGGCCCGGCCGGGCGGCGGGCACAGGCCTGGCCGGGCGTGGCAGTTGGGCGACGGCGCTCATGACGGAATCCCTCGTAACGGGCGGCCGGATGGCCGTGTGCTCTTCACAGTAGGAAGGGAGGCCCGCGAGTTCGATGGGGCTAACCCCCGGTTCCGACGCGAGGAATGAACGGCACATCGTGGCCTCCCGGGGGTCTCGGCGGCTGGCGGGCCTGGGGCCTGGTTGAAGGACCTGCTAAGCGGAGCGGACTCATCGCTTTTTCGTGCACCGAAACTGGGACGCAATCCGGTGGCCTGGCCGTGTTCGCACCGGCCCGGCGTCACGGGATTTCGGTGACAAAGGTCAGGTTGCTGACGCCCTACTCAAGACATATCGTGGCTTTTACCCGGTCGGCTCAACGGAGGCATCATGGCTACGGGATCTAACATTCGCGTGGGGGACGCCGACCGCGACGCCACTGCCACGCAGCTGCGTGAGCACTACGCCGCGGGCAGGCTGACGCTGGATGAACTGAACGAACGGCTGGAGCAGACCTTCGGGGCCCGCACCGGCGCGGACCTGAACGCGGTCACCCGGGATCTGCCGTCGCTCGACGGCGCCTGGCCCCGCGCAGGGGGGCCGGCGGCGGACAGCTCGCTGGGCGCCCCGCTCCTGCGCAGTGACCAAGGCCAGGGGGACCAGGGGGACCAGGGGCAGGAAGACCAGGGGCAGTGGGACCAGGGCGGCCGGCGGCACGGGTACTCCGTGCTCGGCATGCTGGTCCCGGTGATGCTCGCGATCTGGGCGCTGTTGCTGCTCGGCGGCGCCTTCGGGTTCGGGTTCGGGGGCGGCCGCCCGCTGGCGGTCGTGCTGCTGCTCGCCGTGGTGGGCATGATCCGCCGGATGTTCGGCGGGCGCAGGGGCTACGGGCGCCCCTACGGCCGCCGCTGCGGCCGGCGCTGGTAGCGGTGCGGGCCAGGCGGGCTCGCCGCACGGGGCGGGCTCGCCCCGTCCGCCGGCCTTGGCTTCCCCAAGCCGGACGTTACAGACTCAGCCGGCGGACTTATCGTAGAAGGGAACAACCCGGTCCTGGCGAGCATGGGAAACCTGTGGCGATTCGAAATGACGTCCGCGCCTCCGACGCGGAACGCGACTCGGCAGCGGATGCGCTGCGCGAACACTTCGTGCAGGGTCGGCTGACGCTGGAGGAGCTAATGGGGCGGCTGGACACCGCCCTGAACGCAAGAATGCGGAGCCAGCTTGACGGCGTGCTGTCCGACCTGCCGTCGCGCCGGGACCGGCCCAGGCCGCCGCGACCGGCGGTGCCGGAGCCGGCGGACGTCTTCCCGGCCCGGTTCGCCGCGGTCGCGATCCTGATTATCGTGATGGCCGTCTGGCTCGTGCTTGCCGCCTGGTTCTCCCAGCGCGGCTACGGATACGGATACGGCTACCCGCCGCACTAGCCTCCGCCGCACTGGCACCTGCCGCCCTAGTACCTGCCGCACTGGGGGCTACTGGCGGTCGGCTGCCCGCAGCGGGACCACCAGGTAGCGGAAGTCCGAGGCCTCTTCGGGCACCGTCCCGGCCGTTTCCTCCTCGGTCTGGCGAGCCCGTACGCCGGTGATGACGGCGGGCCGGGTGGCGGTGCTGAACCCGATGCGGATGCGCGCCCCCGCCAGGTGAGCCGCGCTCAGGTCCGGCCCCAGCGCGCCGATTGGGGCTGCGCTGCTCGCCGAGAGATTGTCCGCGGCGGGATCGTCCGGCGCGGGGCGGGCCGCCGTCGCGTCCGGGCGCGCGGCCCGGGCCCGCCCGTCGCTGCCTTCCGCGCGCGGCGCGGCCGCAGCGAGGCCGGCCGCCGCGATCCCGTC
>JBEKCN010000951.1:0-2659 GCA_050014855.1 Streptosporangiaceae bacterium
GGGTGCGGCTGGTTGCAGTGAGGGCTTAGGCACTGAGCGTGTACTCGACTTGGGCTGTGCCGGGGTAGAGCCTCGACTCCGGCCAGACGCTCCGCCAGCTCCGCGATCCGCCCGCGTAGTTCCTCCGCCTCCGCACAAGCCGCCGCTTCCCGGCGCTGCAGTTCACTAACCAGCGACCCCATCAGGCGCTACTAACCTGCTGCCCGAAACAGTAAAAGACAGCAGGTGCCGGCAGCAGCCCAACCATTGACTCTGCAGGTCCGCCAGTCCCTCCAGACGAGCCGCACCCTATCGATTTGGTGGTCGACGACACAGGTGACCCGGAGCAGCTGGCCCATCGGCTGGCTGCCTTGGGCGGGATGCCGGTGGTGCATCTGTCGTGCCACGGGGTGAACAACTGGCCGGACCGGCCGGGTGCCCCGGGTGTTCCGGTGCTGATGATGGAGAACGACGTGGGCGGAGGCCGTCCGACCACGGCCGCTGATTTGGTGAGCCTGCTGACGATCAAGCCGCGGCTGTTGTTTGTATCGGCATGTCTGACCGCGACTGGGGCAGACGCTTCCCGGGACCTGCCGTCGGGGGACGGTCACAAGGGCGAGCCCGGTCCGGGCACAGGTGGCCGCCTGGTGGCTCATTCGCTCGCGACGGCGCTGGTGGCGGCTGGGATGCCGGCCGTGATCGGCTGGGACGGTTCAGTCGGTGACCGGGCGGCCACGGCCTTCGCTGATCGGCTGTACCGGGGCCTGGCTGACCGGGCCGATGTGGCGGTGGCGGTTGGGGATGCCCGCCGGGAGCTGCTGAAGTCGCAGGACCCGGCGTTGCGGGCTGATTGGCATCTGGCCCGGTTGTGGCTGGGACCGGCGGGAGGTGGGCCACTGGTGGCGGGCAGCCGTAAACGGTCGCTGGTGACGGCCACGCACGGCACCAAAACCTTCCTGGACCGCAAGCAGCTCGTACCGGTAGCGGCTGCCGGGATGTTCGTAGGCCGGCGCCCAGAGCTGCAGCAGTCTTTGCGGGCATTGCGTTCGGGTCAGCGGGCCGGGGTGCAGCTGCATGGGCAGGGTCGGTTGGGTAAGTCGAGCCTGGCGGCCCGGATCGCGGACCGGTGCCCGGATCTTGCGGTGGCGGTGGTATTCGGAGATTACGGGGCGCTGGCCATTTTGGATGCGGCGGCTGCGGCGGTGCGGGCTAACCCGGCTGCCAGGGATCTGATCGAGTTACGGTTGCCGGAGGTGCGCCAGCGGCCGGAAGCGATCGAGGCGGTGCTGGTTGATTTGCTGGCCGGGCCATTGGCCCAGGCCGGTGAGGCCGGCCAGCGGCCGCTGCTGCTGATCATCGATGACCTGGAGCAGATCCTGATGGCTGACCCGGCGGGTCCTCACCGGGTGGCGGGGGAGCACGCCCGGGTTCTCGCCGCGGTGCTGCGGGCGTTTGACCCAGCTGAAACCGACAGCCGCTTGCTGGTCACCAGCCGTTTCACGTTCACGCTCAATGAGCTGGAGGCCCGGCTCGAGGCGGTCCCGTTGCGGCCGCTGTCGCCGGTGGCCCAGCACAAGCTTCAGCGCCGCCAGCAGGCGGTCACCCCTGTGGACCGTCTGGCTGAGCGGTCCGGGCTGGCGAGACGGGCGCTGGAGGCGAGCCGCGGTAATCCCGGCCTGCAGGATCTGATCGGCTTGCGGCTGGTGTACGGGGAACACGTGAGGCTAGAGCGGGCCGAAGCGGCGGTAGCCGGCATGGAGGCCTACCTCGGGCAGGGTGAGCTGCCCGCCGACGCCGAAGTGCGGGCGTTCCTGGAGAATCTGGCGCTCGACACGCTCCTGCAGGAGGCGGGAAGGTCAGACGTCGCGCTGCTGCGGGCGGCCATCCTGTTCGCTCTGCCCGTCCCGGAATCGGTGATCGAGGTGCTGGCCGGGCAGCTGGGGGGATCGACGGCCCGGCTACGAGGGTTGGGGCTGCTGATCCCCTACCCGGATCTGTACAACCCGTCACACGCGGCATTGGCCGCCTACCCCCTGGCTGCCGGGCGGGTCGAGCCGCTCAGCACCAGTGAGCAGGCCGCTCTGGCCGCCGTCAGTGTCGGGCTGCTGTTCGCGGCCTGGGAAGGGGCGGCGCCGCAGTCCTACCGTGACCTGCGGCTTGAGCTGCAGCTGACCCAGCTCGCCCTGCTCGCCGATGACCCGGCCATCACCGCCGCCTGCGCGCCGCGCGGCGTCACTGCACTTCGCAGCGGCCCGGCCGCCGACGCGTTCCGGCTCGGCCACGACGCGGTCGAGTTGCTGGACCGTCACGGCCGCATTGTGCCGCTGGCCTTGCTGCGGGAATCCGCCGATGCTGCCCTCACCAGCGGTGACGGCGAGATGGGCGAGGCACTGCTGAACCGGGCGGTGCGGCAGGTCGAAGCCGGGGACGAGGAAGGGACCAGCCCGCTCGACCGGGCCCGGGTCATCGCCGAGCAAGCTCGTCACCTCATCACCCGAGGCGAACTAGAACAGGCCGAACGGGGACTCCGGCAGGCCCACCAGCTATTTATCAGGGGAGGATCGGAGCGGGAAGCGGCAGTGACGACGGGATTGATCGCTGATACCTTCTGCGAGCGGGGCGACTTGGACGAGGCTCTGCGGATCTACCGTGAGATGCAGCTGCCGGTCTTTGAACGGCT
>JBEKCN010000952.1:0-2658 GCA_050014855.1 Streptosporangiaceae bacterium
CGGTGACCCGGGGATTGTGCGGCACGCAGCAGGCGCGCGGAGCGTCGGCGGGATGCCGCGGGGTGAAGTAGTCGCTGGTCCACTCCCAGACGTTGCCGGTCACGTCGTGCAGCCCGTAGCCGTTGGCGGGAAATGAGCCCACCGGGGACGTCCCGCCGAACCCGTCGGTGAGCAGGTTCTGCCAGGGAAACGAGCCTTGCCAGGTGTTGGCCATCATCCGGCCGCCGGGTGCGAACTCATCTCCCCAGGCGTAGACGGCACCGTCGAGGCCGCCGCGGGCGGCGAACTCCCACTCGGCCTCGGTGGGCAGGTCCCGGCCCGCCCACGCGGCGTAAGCCTCGGCATCGGCGTAGGCGACATGGGTCACCGGATGCGACCCGCGGGCCGGGCCGCCGGTGATCGGCCCCTGCGGGCGCCGCCAGTACGCGCCAGGCACGTAGGCCCACCAGTTGCGGTAGTCGCTCAGGTCAACGGGGCCCTGGGTGGGCTGGAAGACCAGCGATCCCGGCACCAGCAGGTCCGGGTCGGCGTCAGGGTAGTCCGCGGGGGCGAGCGGCCGCTCGGCGACGGTCACGTACCCGGTCGCCGTCACGAAGCGCTCGAACTCCTTCACCGTCACGGGATGGCGGTCCATCCAGAACCCGTCCACGGTCACCCGGTGCACGGGCCGCTCTTCGGGATAGAAATCGGCCGAGCCCATCCGGAAGGTCCCGCCGGGGATCCACGTCATCCCACGGTGCTGGCCGGGTGCCGGTTTCCGTGTCTTCCGCTGCTCCTGTTTCGTGACCGCCACTCCTGTAGGGTCCTCTGCTCTGCGCGCACCGCGCCTCACCCGGGCAGGGTGAGGCGGACGGTTCGCCGGCCGGGCATTGTAAAGGGTGCAGGCTGGAAAGGAGCCGAACTATGAGCGAACTCAAGGTGGCGGCTCCCCCGCGACCGTCGGCGCGGGCCCAGCTCGAGACCAAGCTGGGGCATCTGACGCCCGCTGAGCGTGCGGCCCGGGGCGCGCAGGCCCGGGCTGAGGTGCCGCGGGAATCGCACGCGGACTTCAAGGTGCCCGCCAGCCGGCCCGACCCGATTACCCTGCTCGATGAGCAGGCGAAGACGCGCGTGCCGGAACTGGTGCCAATCCGGTGGGGCCGGATGATGGTCTCGCCGTTCACCTACTACCGCGGCGCGGCCCTGCCGATGGCCAGCGACCTGGCTGCCACTCCGGTCTCCGGCCTGACCGTCCAGGCCTGCGGTGACGCGCACCTGTCGAACTTCGGCGTCTTCGGGTCGGCCGAGCGCCGGCTGGTCTTTGACGTGAATGACTTCGACGAGACGCTGCCGGGCCCGTGGGAGTGGGACGTCAAGCGGCTGGCCGCCAGCATGGAGGTCGCCGCGCGGTCAAACGGGTTCACCGGCAAGCAGCGCCGCAAGATCGTCGCAGCCACCGTGGCCCGCTACCGGCAGGCGATGCGCAACTTCGCCGGGATGACCCAGCTGGACATCTGGTACGCGCACGCGGACATCGACCAGCTACGGGCCCAGTTTGACGCCCAGCTGGACGCCAGGCAGCGCAAGCTCGTCGCCAAGGGCGCGGCCAAGGCCCGCACCCGGGACAGCATGCAGGAACTGGCCAAGCTCACCACCACGGTGGACGGCCAGCTGCAGATCGTATCTGACCCGCCGGTCCTGGTGCCGATCGAGGAGCTGATACCCGATCAGGCCCGACGCGGCGCGCTGAAGTCCGAGGTACAGGCCATCATAAGCAAGTACCGGCGGACGCTGGAGACCGACCGGCGGCACCTGATCGACCAGTACCAGTTCGTTCACCTGGCCCGGAAGGTCGTCGGCGTGGGCAGCGTGGGGACGCGGTGCTGGATCGCGCTGATGCTCGGGCGCGATGACTCTGATCCGCTGTTCCTCCAGGTCAAGGAGGCTGAGGAGTCGGTCCTCAGCCGATCCCTCGGCGCCAGCGAGTTCGCGAACATGGGCCAGCGGGTGGTCGCGGGCCAGCGGCTGATGCAGGCCTCCAGCGACATCTTCCTGGGCTGGCACCGGATCGCCGCCGGGCTGGACGGAAAGCAACGTGACTTCTACGTCCGCCAACTGCGCGACTGGAAGTTCTCCGTCGACATCGACGCCATGGTGCAGAGTGGCATGCGGGTGTACGGCGAGCTGTGCGGATGGACCCTGGCGCGGGCCCACGCCCGGTCCGGGGACGGCATTGCGATCGCCGCTTACCTGGGCGGCTCAGACGTCTTCGACCAGGCCATAACGGAATTCGCCGACGCGTACGCCGACCAGAACGAGCGTGACCACGACGCGGTTATCGAAGCCGTCAAGTCCGGGCGAATCGTCGCTGAACAAGGCGTGTGACATCGCGGCCCGCCGGGCTGGGGAGATCTGCCCGGCCCGGCACCGGTAGGACCGCCACGGGGGCGGGCCGATGGTACTAGACCTGGTGATCATCGGTCTCGCGATAGCCCTCGAGCCCTTCCCGCTCACCGCGTTCATCCTGCTGCTCAGCGCCGAGAAGGGCATCTGGAAGGGCCTGGCGTTCGTCCTCGGCTGGCTGGCCTGCCTGGTCATCGTGATAGCGGCGGTGCTGCTGACGACCGGGGGGAAGCCGCCCGCCCCGAGCACCGCGCCGTCCACCGCCGCCCTGGCCGT
>JBEKCN010000953.1:0-2658 GCA_050014855.1 Streptosporangiaceae bacterium
GCCGCCTGCGGCGGCGGGCTGAGCGCCGGGCGGCACCGGCGTCGCCGGCAGCGGCTTCACCTGCGCGACCAGGGCGAGCAGGACCGCGGCGTCAGTCCAGGCCAGCGGGGCGACCGAGGCGGGCCGGCCCGCGGCGGTCACCTGCTCGGGCAGCGCCCCGAGCGCCGTGCGGTGGGCGGCTAGCCAGGACAGCAGCGTGCTGGCCCGGCGGTCCTCGCCGCTCGCCGCGTCGAACAGCGCGAAGAAGGCCGTCTCCGCGGTCCAGGCGGTGGCGGTGTCGCCCGGCCAATCGGCGCCGGGGAGGTCACCACCGCCCGGCAGGGTGAGCGCGCGCTCGGTGGCCTCCTCCGCGCGCTCCAGTGCCGCGCTGGCCGGCCCGAACGGTGGCCCGAGGAAGGTGACCGAGGCGTCCGGACCGCTGGAATCGTCCGGCAGCCGGTTGAATCCATAACAGCCGAACGAAGCCTGGACCGACGTTGACAGCCGCGCTGCGGCGTCAGACCAGTCCTGAGCGGCGGGTTTCCGGGCCAGCGCACCCGCGATATCGGCCGCGGCCCGCAGGCCGGTCAGCAGCGGCGCGGCCGTCCCCAGCGTGACCTGCGTGCCGTGCTCCCAGTAGTCGGTGGCGGCAACGGGCAGGCCACCCGGGGTAAGCGACTGCTCGGCCGCGTTCGCCGCCGCGCTGACCATTGGCCACAGCCGGGCCAGCTCGCGGCGCGCCGCGGGGGAGCGGTCGGCCTCGTACCAGGACCACGCCGCCCACGGCACCCAGCCCACCGCGTCCAGCTCGACCGGGCGGCCGTCGCGGACCGGGCCGCCGCCGTCCGGCTCGTACCGCGCCGCCCAGGTGCCGTCCCGGCTCTGCTCCTTCTGCAGGAAGGTCAGCACGCGCAGGGCGTCCGCGCCGTGCCCGGTGACCGCGAGAGCCACGGCCACCCAACTCGAATCACGCGGCCACGCGTAATCCCAGCCCGGATACCAGCCCGCCACCACCGCGCCGTCCGGCCGGACCGAGAGGTGCAGATCCAGCAGCGCACGTTCGGCCATGGAGCGCATCGCCGGCCCGGTTCCCGGCACGGTCCCGGCCGCGAGCCAGCGCTGGCTCGCCGCGACGCTGGCCACGGTGCAGCCGGGCGTGGCCCGGGCCGCGGGGAGCAGGACGCTGCTCGCACCGTCGTAGCGGACGTCGCGGTGCGCGGCGACGATGATGACGTCCTGCGGTGCGCACGGCTGCGCCGCGATGCCCTCAGTCAGCAGGCGGGGTGCCCGGGACGTGTGCATGACCGTGCGGACCCCGGCCCCGGTGACGAGCACCGCGGCGAGCACGCCCATAGCCGCCGTCAGCGCCGCGAGCCTTCTGCTGACGTTCGTGACACCCTGCTCCGGTTCATGTCGTTCGGCTCCTATGCAGCGGATCTTAACCCGCCGGAGCCGGCCCGCCTCGTCCCCGCCCCCCATGCGCGGGCCGCCTCCCCGCGGCCCCCATGCCGACGGCACCCTTGACACCGCCCAGCCGTAGGACTCTAATGTGCTAGGAACCTAGATGAATAGAGGGCTACGTGATTGAGTTCCATCTGGACTCCCGCTCCGGTGTCGCGCCGTACATGCAGCTGATCCACCAGGTGCGGCACGCGCTGCGGCTGGACCTGCTGCGCCAGGGGGATCAGCTGCCGACGGTCAAGGACGTGGCCACCGGGCTGGCGATCAACCCCAACACGGTGCTCAAGGCCTACCGCGAGCTGGAGTACCAGGGCCTCGTGGCCGCGCGGCCCGGCCGCGGGACGTTCGTGACCGGGACCCTGAGCGGCTCGTCGCTGGCCGCGTACGAGCCGCTGCGCCGGGATCTGCGGCGCTGGCTGGACCGGGCGCGCCGGGCCGGCCTGGAGGAGGAGAGCATCGAGGCCCTCTTCCTGAGCACCTTTCGGTCCGCTTCCGAGGAGGACATAGCATGACCGCCCTGCACGCCAGCGCGCTCGGCAAGCGCTACCGGCGCCGCCCCGCCCTCAGCGATTGCACGCTGCAGATTCCCGAGGGACGTGTGGCCGGCCTGGTCGGCCCGAACGGCGCCGGCAAGACGACCCTGCTCCAGCTGGCCGTCGGCCTGCTCGCGCCGACCACGGGCACGATCACGGTGCTCGGCGGTGAGCCCGCGAGCGGCCCGGACCAGCTAGCCAAAGTCGGCTTCGTGGCCCAGGACACGCCGGTCTACGCGGGACTCAGCGTGGGTGACCACCTGCGCCTCGGCGCCCACCTGAACCCCGGTTGGGATGACTCCTACGCCCAGCGCCGGATCGACCGGCTCAGATTCGATCCCGCCCAGCGGGCCGGGAAGCTGTCCGGGGGACAGCGCGCCCAGCTCACCCTCACCCTGGCCATCGCCAAGCGGCCCCGGCTGCTCATCCTCGACGAGCCGGTGGCCAGCCTCGACCCGCTGGCTCGCCGCGAGTTCCTGCAGGACCTGATGGAGGCGGTAGCGGACCAGGAGATCAGCGTCATCCTCTCCTCTCATCTGGTCGCTGACCTGGAACGGGTTTGCGACTACCTCGTCGTGCTCGCGGCCTCACGGGTGCAGATCGCGGGCGACGTCGACGCGCTGCTGGCCAGCCACCACCGGCTGATCGGCGCCCGCCGGGACGAGGCCTCGCTGCCGGCCGACCA
>JBEKCN010000954.1:0-2656 GCA_050014855.1 Streptosporangiaceae bacterium
CAGCAGCGCCCCGGCGGCCTGGGGGGCATTCTCGCCGGTCGCCTACATGCGCGCCGCGATCAGCCCGGACACGATCGGCGTCGAGAACGATGTCCCGCTCCACAAGCACAAGCCGTCGAAGGGCGCCTTGCGGCCGAGGTTCGGCGGTTCGGTGTACCAGTACTCGCCCTGCGCGTAGGCGTTGACGAGGTCCTGGCCGGGTGCGTAGACGTCCACCCATGGCCCGTGGTTACTGAAGTAGGCCCGGGTGCGCCAGTTCGAGCTGAGCGCGCCCACGCCCACGGTCCAGCCAAACGCCGCCGGCCAGAACGGGCGCCGCGACGAGTCGTTCCCCGCGGCCGCCACCAGCGCGACGCCCGGGTAGTTCGCCAGCTGCTCGCCGACGACATCGAAACCCAGCGAGGCTATGTCACTTCTGGTGTTGCTGCCGAAGTCGAGCGAGATGAGGTCCGCGCCCGCCCTGAGCTCTTCGGCGAACTGCTTCACCAGATGAGACTCGTACTGCGCGCCTACTTTCCGGAACGTGCGGCGAACCTCGACCTCGGCTTTGGGGGCCATGGTCCGCACTACGCCGGCGACAAACGTCCCGTGGCCGGCGTAGGGGAGTATGCGGGCCGGGCTGCCGGCTATCGCGTGGTCAGGCTGGCCGTGCACGCCGGCTAGCCACGGGTGCTGGGTCGCCGCATAATCCAGCCAGCCGCTGTCCAGCACGGCGACGCGGACGCCGCTGCCGTCGCACGCCTCCGTGGACACGCCAGGAAACGGGGGCGAGCCCGGCGGGACCGGCTCGGGTTCCGTGGCCGGGCAGGTAGTACCTGTGCAGACGTAGAAGATGTGGTCGGGGGTGACGACCCCTTCGCCGAGTTCCCGGTCGACGGCGGCGCAGACTTCCTCGACGCTGCGCTGTTCGTCGGCCGTGAATTGAAGGAGGGTCAGGCCGCGCAGGTTGTCCTCGCCGCGGACCGGCTCGCTCGGCACGATCGTCCTGAGCCGTTCGACGTCGGCATCCCGGACGAGAATGCTGCGCTCCCGGTACAGGTAGTCCACGCTGCCCTTTTCCCGCCAGTCGGGCGGGTACGCGGCGGCGCCTTCCAGTCCTTCTTCGACCCCGGGGATGCCGTGCAGGATCAAATTAATCTGTGCTTCTAGTGTAGTTTGCGGACGGGCATACCCGTCATCACCAATCGACATATTCGCCCCACTTAAAACAGTGGATTGGTTGTGCGATCTGTTTAGCATAATTTCCATGAGTACGGAGGAGTTTGACCCGGCGATTGATACAAAGTCGGTGGAAATAAGATCGCCGCCCGGACGGGACCAGCTCCTGCCGCTCGCTGTGTCCCGGCCGCAGGATGCCTTGCTTGCCGCCCGTGCTGTACTGGCAGATCGGCCTAGCTCCTACGACGCCTCGCTGGCGCACCAGGCGACCGGGATCGTGCTGCGCGACCGCGGCGATCTCCCGGGCGCCGTCGCCGAGCTGCGGACTGGGCTGCGGCTGGCCCGCCTGTCCGGGCAGCCCGAGCGCGAAGTCGACGTGCAGGCCACCCTCGGCACCGCGCTTGCGTGGGCGGGCCGCAGCCGGCAAGGGCTGGCCTTGCTCGACCAGGCGGTCGCGGCCGCGCGGGGCGAACTGGCCGGACGCGTGCTCATGCGGCGCGCCACCATCCTCCAGCACCTGGGCCGGTTCCGTGACGCGCACGAGGACCTGAGCCGCGCCCTGCCCTACCTGCGTCGAGTGGGCGACACGGTCTGGGAGGCCCGGTCGCTGACCTGGCGCGCCGAGGCCTTTCTCGCCCTTGGCCTCCCCGGGCGCGCCGCGGCCGACTTCGCCCGCGCCGAGGAGCTGTTCGCGACCAGCGGGCAGGACCTCGAGTACGCCAAAGCCCGGCATAACCTCGGATTGGTGGCCTTGAGCAGGGGCGACCTCCCCGGGGCACTGGCGTACTTCGACGAAGCGGGCAATCGTTACGACGCGCTGGGCGTAACGAATCCCGACCTGGCCCTCGACCGCTGCCGGACCCTGCTGACCGCCGGGCTCGCCGCAGAAGCGGCACGAGAAGCGAACTCCGCGCTCAGCCGGACGTCTCCGGGAGCGGGGATCCCCTATAAGCGGGCGGAACTCCTCTTCGCCGCCGCCACTGCCGCCCTCGCCGCGGGCGACCCCGGCGCCGCCAGCGCGCGAGCCCGCCAGGCGCAGCGGCTGTTCCGGGCGCAGGGCCGGGACATCTGGGATGCGCGCGCTGGCCTCATCCTCGCTCAGGCCCGGTACGCGGGGGGCGAGCGTTCCGCCCGGCTGCTGCGGTACGCCGAGGAGGTCGCCGCCCGCCTCGAGGCGTCCCGGGCCAGCGAGGCCATGCAAGCGCACCTGCTGGCCGGCCGGGTCGCGCTGAGCCGGGGCGCGGTGCTCGACGCGGCCCGGCACCTCGAGCGCGCCGCCCGGTTCCGCCGCCGCAAGCCGCCGCTGACCCGCAGCGTCGCCTGGCTCGCCCGGGCCCTGCAGGCCGACGCGGGCGGCAACGCCCGGGCCACCGTCGCCGCCTGCACGCGCGGGCTGGCCGCGCTCGAGGAGCACCAGCTGACGTTCGGGGCCACCGAGTTGCGCGCGTACGGCACGGCCCACGGCGCCGAGTTGGCCCTGCTGGCTCAGCGGGACGCG
>JBEKCN010000955.1:0-2656 GCA_050014855.1 Streptosporangiaceae bacterium
CGCTGCCCGGGCCGTCCGTGTCCTCGGTCCCGTACCCGAAGCGGCGCAGGTTGTTCACGTAGTTCGGCAGCTGCAGGTAGCGGGACGCGTAGGCGCGAGCGGCGGCCAGGGCGGCGGCACGGCCGGTCTCGAGCACCACCGCCATCTCGGCGGCGCGGTCATCACGGCTCCTAACGATCTTTAGTGGCGGAGGTTACGGGTTCTGCTGGCGGTGCGCCCGGCTTTCCCCTGATCGGCGCGGATTTTCCGCAGTATTTGCGGAAAATCCGCGCCGATCAGCGGTGCAGCCCCACGGGACGCGCCGGGTGGGGCAGGTGCAGGTCCGGCCGGTCAGGCCGGTGAGAAAGCGTCGGTGATGGCCGCGACCTCGCCTTGGTCCAGCTGGATACCGGCCGCGGCGACGTTGGCCTCGACGTGCTCGGCAGATCCGGAGCCGGGGATCGGCAGGATCTGCGGCGACCGGGCCAGCAGCCACGCGAGCACGATCTGGCGGGGCGTGAACCCGTGGTTGCGGGCGGCGCCGGTGATCACCTCAACCTTGTCGGCCTCCTGGATCGGGGCCCAGGGCAGGAACGCCAGCTCCTCCTGCTCGCACAGGTCCACCATGGTCTCCGAGGTCCGGTCGACCACGTTGTACCGGTTCTGCACCGAGACGATGGGCACGATCTGCTCCGCCTCACGGAGCTGGTCCTCGGTCGCGTTCGAGATGCCGACGTGCCGGATCTTGCCCTGATTCTTCATCTCGGCCAGAAAGCCGATCGACTCTTTCAGCGGGACCTTCGGGTCGGGGCGGTGCAGCTGGTACAGGTCGATCATGTCTACCCGGAGCCGCCGCAGGCTTCCCTCCAGCGCCTCGCGCAGGTGCTCGGGGCGGCCGTCCGCGTCCCAGCGGCCCGGGCCGGGCCGGACCAGGCCGCCCTTGGTCGCGATGACCAGGTCATCGGGGTAGGGGTGGAGCGTCTCGGCGATCAGCCTCTCGCTGACGTCGGGACCGTAGGAGTCCGCGGTGTCGATGAAGTTGACGCCCAGCTCAACCGCGCGCCGCAGCGCGTTCTTGGCCCTCTCGGCATCCACCGGCTCGCCCCAGATACCGTCGCCCGTGATCCGCATGGCGCCGAACCCCAGCCGGTTGACCGTCAGGTCGCCGCCGACGTCGATCGTTCCTGCTTCCGCCGCGTTGGGCTTGCCACTCATTCAGAACCTCCTTGGTTATGACTCAAGCTTTCCAGCCCCGCGCTGGCGCACCGCGCGCGGGGACCGCCCGGCCCAATCAGGGCGCCCAGTCGGGCGGCGCGGTCGGGCGGCGCAGTCAGGGCACGCGGTCAAGCGGCCCGGTCAAGCGGCCCGGTCAAGCGGCCCGGTCAAGCGGCCCGGTCAAGCGGCCCGGTCAAGCGGCACTGGGCTCCCGGAGGTAGGTGGCCCACTGCGGATCACCGTCGCGGGCGACGCCGATCAGCCGCCAGTGCGCGCCACGTGGCACGGTCGGCGGGACTGCCAGCGTCCAGCCCAGCTCCTCAAGCAGCCGGTCGGCTTTCCGGTGGTTGCACGTCGTGCAGGACGCGACGCAGTTCTCCCAGGAGTGCGGGCCGCCTCGGCTGCGCGGGATCACGTGATCGATGGTCTCGGCTTTGTGGTCGCAGTAGGCGCACCGGTAGTTGTCCCGCCGCATCAGGGCCGCCCGGGTCAGCGGGACCCGGTTCCGGTACGGGATCCGGACGTAGCGGCGGAGCCGGATAACCGACGGAGTGGCGAGCGTGACCGAGGCGGAGTGCAACGCCGCCCCGTCGGTGTCGTCGTGGACTATCTCGGCTTTCCCGCTGAGCACCAGGCACACGGCGCGGCGAAGCCCCACTGTGGTGAGCGGCTCAAACGTGACGTTGAGCAGCAGGACTCGTCGCACTACCACCTCCGCCGGGCGGTTTCGCATCAGAGGAGACCGTGTTCCCAGTGTGTCCGCTGAATCGTCCCGCCGCTACTACATAAGAGTAAACACGCAGGAGAGTCCCCTTGTCGCGGGTACCTTCCGGCTTTCATCGGCGACCGCTACCGCACCTGGCGTCACAGCCTGTGCGCAGGGGCGCCGGGGGCACCGCGGCGAGCAGCTATGGTGCCACTCATGGCCGAAGACCAGTACCCGGCCGCGCGGCGGCTCGACCTGACCGAGGATCTGCTGGGCCACCGGGTCGCCGACCCCTACCGGTGGCTCGAGGACCCCGGCAGTGCCGAGACGCGTGCCTGGCTGGGCGCCGAGGACGAACTGTTCCGGTCGTATGCGGCCGCCCTGCCGGGGGTGACGGTCCTGGCCGAGCGGATCCTGGAGCTGACGGGGACCGGGCACGTCGGGGTCCCGGTGTGGCGGGGCGCCCGGCGGTTCTTCAGCCGGCGGCTACCCGGTGAGGAGCACGCGGCGCTGTGTACCGTGGATCCCGGCCCCGGGGACCCCGCCCATCCCGGCCCCGGGGACCCCAGCGATCCCGGCCCAGGGGACCCCAGCGATCCCGGCGCCGGGCGGACGCTCATCGACCCGGTGACCATCGACCCGAGCGGGCGGACCACCCTCGACGGCTGGCAGCCGGACAAGGAGGGCCGGTGGCTGGCCTACCAGCTGTCCGAGGGCGGCAGCGAGGAGTCGCTGCTGCGGGTGATGGACGTGGAA
>JBEKCN010000956.1:0-2656 GCA_050014855.1 Streptosporangiaceae bacterium
CCAGGCCGTGCTCCAGGAAGTGCAGGGTGCCGCCCGGACACAGCACCCGCTCAACGGGAGAGGCGTCGGAAAGCCGACAGCGGCCCGCTGGCCATCCCATTGCGCCTGAAGATAGCGCCCTCGCCTGCCGGAAGCCGGCCGTCCATGCAGCCTTGCGGAAAGCACCGATGTTCACGGACGCTGGCGCTGGAGGATCGCCGCGCTGATGGTGGCGGTCAGCCCGACAGCCGCGACGACGGCCAAGAACACGTACTGGGCGACGGTGGCGAAGATCTGGTCAGGCACGCCGAGCACGACCCCTAGTGCGACGGCGAAGCAGCTGGCAGTGGCGGTGAGGGCCCAGCGGCCGGTCAGCAGCGCGCAGCACGGGCCGACGATCAGCAGGCCGATCAGGACCAGGCGGGGCCCGCTGGCAGCGTCACAGGCCGCGACAGCGGAACACAGGATAAAGCTGAGCTTCCACAGACGACCCACGCTCCATCCGGGCAGCAGCGATTCGCGCCGCCATCCATGCGAGCTGGACATCATGCTGTGCCAGCACAGCCCCCGGGCGGGCGAGCGTCTCAGCAGCAGGGCACCGGCAGCTGCCATGCCGGCGGCGGGAAGCGCGGCGACCGCCGGGCTGACCTTTCCCTGCGCCACGCTGATGACCAGCGCGGTCACGAACGCCAGATATCCCGCGATGATCGCCACGCCCGATATCCGGCCCAGGCCGCGGTCGCGGTAGGCGAGGGCCAGCGCGAACACGGTCAGGCCCGCATACCACGCGGCCACCAGAATGTCCTGCCCAGAACGCGGCCCGAGCCCGGTCAGGCTGGCGGGGACCAGCAACCCGGCCGTGACATTGATCGCGTTGCTGTTCAGGGCGGTGCTCAGCACCGCGGCGCCACGGCCCCGCCTGGCGAGGTAGACCGCCGTCACCGCGTTCGGCAGGCTGGTGACCACGGCCAGCACCAGCGCGCCCACGATAATGTCGGCCACCGCATAGCGGCGGCCGAGAGTGGTGGCCGCCTGTTCCATGGTGATGCTCGCCCCGACCACGGCGATCAGGGCCACCGCGGCCGTGAGCCCGTCCCGCCAGGTTCCCGGGCGGGGCCTGATCGCCTCGGCCAGCTCGGCCTCCTCCTCATGGACCGCTGCGGTCAGCCAGCGCGCCCACCCAGCTGGGAGCCGGAGGCGTTCCATCCGCGCCCGGCGCATCCCCAGCAGCACCACATACGGCATTCCCACCGCCAGGGCCAGCGCCAGCCCGGCCTCCGGTGGCACCACGGCGGCCACCGTCAGCAGGCACACCACGGCGACCCACACGCCGGGCACGCCGCCCAGCAGCACCACCCGGCGATGGAAGGCGATCCGCCCGGCCAACACCGCGCTCAGGCCCAGCAGCGCCGCCAGGTTAAACACGTTCGAGCCGATCACCACCCCGGCCCCGATGCTGGACTGGCCGCGGGCCAGCGCGGTCACCGCCGAGGTGATCTCCGGGGCGTCAGCGGCCAGCGCCGCGACCAGCCCCAGCCAGGCCTCAGAAAGACCGGCACGCTCGCCCAGCCGCTCAAGCCGTGAGACGAGCAGCCAGCTGGCGGACAGGCTCACCACCACGCCGGCAACGAACAGCAGCGGCCACGCGGCCATCATTGCGCAGCCACAGCTGTTTCCCGGCAGCCGCCAGCCAGATGCCGGCCGGCCGGGGCCGGAGGCGCCAACGTGACGGCGCCGCGCTCGTCGGCGCTGCCGCCCAGGAGAGGTCTGCCCGGCGGCCGCATACCGATACCCCTTCCCGGCAGCTCGCGGGGCCGGATGATGGGCGCTCCCGCGTAGTAGTTCGTCGTGCACATCCAGGTTAATCCCCACATGACGCCTATCCTGGCCGGTCATGCCAGAGGTCACGTCGGGCACTGCGCCCTGGTCAGCACCGGGGGACTTACCTCCGAGGTTGTGACGTCCCTGCTGACGCGGCGACCCCGCTGCCAGTGCTGCGACCCGTCATACGCCGGGTCCAACCGGGCCACCGGCACCAGCCGGCAACTGACATCGCTGCCCATCCTCCTGACCGGGCGGGTGCCCTGCGCTGGCTCGCTCGCGGCGGCTAGTCCGGTCACGGGGTTCCGCCGTGCGGGCGTAAGATGCAGTAGCTGATAGAGTCGTAATGCATTTATCGCAGTAGGCAAGTAAATGGGATGTGTCGGGCGTGACGGAGCAGGTGGCGGACGAGGCTGCGGTGGACGCGGTGCTGACCGCGAGCCGTACCCTGGTCGCGGTGGCCACCCAGTCGCTGGGTGCTGCGGCGGAGGACACGACGCTTGCCCAGTACCGGGCGCTGGTGGTGCTCGCTTCCCGGGGGCCGCAGCGGGTGGGCGACCTGGCGGCGGCGCTGGATGTCATGCCGTCCACTGCGGGGCGGATGTGCGACCGGCTGCTGCGCAAGGGCCTGATCCGCCGGCACCGGGCGCGCGCGGACCGCCGCGCGGTGCAGGTATCGGTCACCGCCTCCGGCCGGGACGTGGTGGATCAGGCCACCGCCCGCCGGCGGGCGCTGATCGCCGATATCTTGCGCAGGCTCCCGGCTGGGCAGCAGTCGGCGGTGGCGGGCGCGCTGGCGGCGTTCGCGGCGGCGGCCGGGGAGATCCCCGATAGCCAGTGGCCAGCGGATCCCCCG
>JBEKCN010000957.1:0-2655 GCA_050014855.1 Streptosporangiaceae bacterium
AGGCCCTGATGAAAGTTTCCTGGACGATGTCGTCGGCGCTCGCCCGATCAGGACAGAACCGTACGACGTAGCCGTGCAGGGCCTCGGCATGACGCGAGTACAGCAGGCGGACCGCGGCATCGGCGTCGCGGGGTAGCTCGCCGCGGGTCACGTGCGGGATGGCAGACATGTCTACTAACACGGATAGTAGCTGCGTCTTGTTCACCCGCACCGTCAGAAGCAGAGGCTGGCGCCGATGGCAATCCGGTAGCTCTGGGCGGCGTCCTGGTGACGCAACGGGCCGGTGGCCATCGTGCATAGCCTGGACGGACACGAGCCTGCCGCCTGGCCCGGGGCAACGGCCCTGCCGTTTCGCGGCCTGCTGCCCAGGGACTGCGCATCCGGGGTGAACCGGCTGGCTGTTCTATCCGTGTTTGTAAGTAGTGGCGGGAGTAACCGCGGCGCAGGCAGGCCCGGGAGGTCGAAGGTGCGTCAGCTGGGTGAGCTGGAAGCTGTGGTCATGGACCGGTTGTGGGAGTGGGGCAGGCCGGCGCTGGTCCGCGAGATGGTCGATGATCTGCACGATGACCGGCCGCTCGCCTATACCACGGTGATGACGGTGATGGAGAACCTGCACCGCAAGGGGTGGCTGCGGCGGGAGCGGGACGGCCGGGCGTGGCGTTATGAGCCCACCGGGTCCCGCTCCGGGTACACCGCGGGGCTGATGAACGACGCGCTGGGCACCAGCACCGACCGGCGCACGGCACTCGCCCATTTCGCGCTGCAGATGAGCCCGCACGACGCTGCGCTGCTGCGCGAGGCGCTCGACCAGGCGCTCCGCGGGCCTGAGGCCGAGGCGGACCGGTGACCGTCGGGGCGGTGCTGCTGTTCTACGCGGCCTGCGTCGGCACACTCGGCTCCAGGATGCTCGGCCGGGCCAGCTGGACGGCCCGGGCGCCGCTGCTGGCCATCGTCATCTACCTGGCCGCCGGCTGGTCGGTCGTGGCTGCCCTCGGGCTGGCCGGCCTGACCCTAGCGGTCCATGCGACCGCCCTCGGCGGGGGACTGAGCCAGCTGATCGGGGCGTGCGTGCTGCGGCTTCGCGCCACCTACGCCACCCCGGGGGGCGCCACCGTGGCCGGGCTCGGCCTCACGCTCGCGGGCGCTGTGCTGGCCCGCACCGCGGTCACCGCCACCACCCACCTGCGCGCCACCGGGCGGCAGGCATCTCGGCACGCGCAAACCGCCCGGCTTGTCGGGGTTCCCGAGCCAGCCCTGGGGGCCGTGCTGGTGGAGCATGCGCAGCCGGCCGCCTACTGCGTCGCGGGCCGGCACCCGACGGTGGTCCTGACCACCGGCGCGGTGCAGGCGCTGGATCCCGCCCAGCTGGCCGCGGTCCTCGCGCACGAACGAGCTCACCTGGCCGGCCGCCATCACCGGCTGCTGGCCATGGCGAGGATCGGCCGCCAGGTGCTCCCGTTCCTGCCGCTGCTGCGGGAAGCCGACGCCCAGGTAGCCCGGCTGGTCGAGATGCTCGCCGACGATGCGGCAAAACGAGCCAGCGGCCCCGGGCCCCTGGCCACCGCCCTGGTCGCCCTCGCCACAACCGCCAGCCCGGCACCGGCCCTGGCCGCGGCGGCCACGGACACGGTGCAGCGGATACACCGGCTGCTGAACCCGGCGCAGCCGCTCGGCCACGCACGTCGGCACCTGCTGCGCGCCACGGCCGCCGCGCTCGCGCTGACCCCGGTGCTGCTGGCCCTGGCCCCAGCCGTGCTCGCACTGGCGCTGGGACGCGTTCCCGCCGCCTAACACAAGCGGCGCGGTGACCATCGGCCCAGCCGACCGGGTGACCGGCAGCCTCGCCAGCGACAGCCGTTCAGCACCACCATCCCGGTCGTGCTGGATGACCAGACCCTGGCCGTCAGCCCGCGCCCGGGGAGCTGCTCACCCGCCTTCGCCGGGCGCTTGAGCAGCTCACCACCACCCTGCTCGACCAGGAAACCACCAGCGGCCGCCAGGTCCGCGCCATCGCCCGTACAGCCGCCCGTGCCCGGCCGCCGTCCGCCGGCGCCCGCGCGGCGAGCCAGCAGCCATGATCAGCCCCGGGCGGGCCGGACCCGGGCAGGACCGCGGGGCCATTCCAGAGTGCTCCGGCCCGGCCAGGCACCCCCGGCGTGCGATCGGTGACGTGTGTGTACCGCCGGCCACAGCCGCACTGGCCGCCCGCGGCCACCTTAGCTCGCGCACGCCGCCCAGCTGGCTGCCTCGCCACCGGAATACCCCGCCTGCCAGATGAACCCCGCACCCCTACTATTCGTGTTAGTAGATAGTCGGACCTTTCGAGGAGCTAACCATGCGGCACCCACGAGTTATCATCGCCGGCCTCGGCCTTGTCGCCGTGGCCGCCGCCGGCACCGTCCCGGCCGCCCCGGCCGGCGGCGGCCCCGGCTATTGACACGGCCAGGCACCCCGGCGGCCGCGCTGACGACCACCGGCGCCACCAGCCTCACTAGGGAACCCCGCCCCGGGCAGCAGCTCGGGGCTCGCGGGACGCCAGGCGACGAGCCGCCCCGGCAGGCAGGCAACGACAGAAGGAGGACGGTCGAGATGACCGACGGATATAGGCGCCAGCAGGAATCGGTGGCGGTGGGGGCCCGGGAGCGGCCGGTGCTG
>JBEKCN010000958.1:0-2655 GCA_050014855.1 Streptosporangiaceae bacterium
AAGGCGTAGGCCAGGGCGATCAGCCGGGACTCGCTCCAGCGCGGCCCCATGAACGAGATACCGACCGGCAGGCCCCACACATAGCCGAACGGCAGTGACACCGACGGGTACCCGCCGACGGCGGCGGGGCCGGCGGTGTGGAAGACACTATGGTCGCCGAGCACGTAGTCGGTCAGCCACGCCGGGCTCGCGGTCAGCGCGACCACCGCGTCCAGCCGGTGGGTGACCAGCGGCGTCTCGACCCCGAGGCGGGCGAGCCGGGCGGCGTCAGCGCGCAGTTCCCGGTAGCCGGGGTCGGTAAGGTCGCCGCGGGTCGCTTCGGCCTGCTCGAACAGCTCCTGGCCGAAGCGCGGCAGGACCAGCTCCGCGTTGCGCTGGTTGAAGCCGATGAGCTCGGCGAGGGACCGGGGGTGGTCGCCCGGCAGCCCGGCCAGGTAGGCGCCGATGCTGCGCTTGAACTCGTGCAGCAGCGCAGCGAACTCTGGGAGTTCCATCTGGTTCACGCCCGGGAGCTCCACCGGATCGATCACGATCGCGCCCCGCTCCCGGAGCCGCGTCACGGCGCTGTCCAGCACGGCGGTCGTCGTCGCACCCGCGGCGGCCGATCCGTCCCGCCAGATCCCGATCCGGGCCCCGCCCAGCGCCCCGGGATCGCAGCAACTGGCGTAGTCGGCCGCACCGGGGCCTTGCCCGGCTGACGGGCGATTGTCCTGGCCGACGGGATCCTCGGGGTCGGCGGCGGCCAGGACGGACAGCAGCGCCGCCGCGTCGGCCACCGACCGGGCCATCGGGCCCGCGGTGTCCTGGGCCGGTGAGACCGGCACAATCCCCGAGCGGCTGATCAGGCCCAGCGTGGGCTTGATGCCGACCACGCCGCACGCGCTGGCGGGACAGACGATCGACCCGTCGGTCTCCGTGGCCACCGCGAGGGGGGCCAGGCCGGCCGCGATCCCGGCCGCGGACCCGGAACTGGAGCCGGACGGGTTCCGTTCCAGCGCGAACGGGTTGGCGGTCTGGCCGCCCAGCGTGGACCAGCCGCTGGTGCTGTGCGTGGACCGGAAGTTCGCCCACTCCGACATGTTGGCCTTGCCGATGATCACGGCGCCGGCTTCCCGCAGCCGGCGCACCAGGAACGCGTCGCCACCCCGCCCGTGCAGCAGTGCGGGCGAGCCGGCGGTGGCCGGCATCCCGGTGGTCTGGATGTTGTCCTTGACCAGGATCGGGATGCCCTCCAGCGGGCTGCGCGGGCCGCCTCCGGCGCGCAGGGCATCGCTGGCCCGGGCCTCCGCCGCGGCGTCCGGGTTGACGGTGATCACCGCGTGCAGCGCGGGGTTCAGCCGGTGGATCCGTTCCTGGTAGAAGGCGGTGATCCCGGCCGACGTCAGCGTCCCCCCGGTCATGGCGCGCTGCAGGCCCGCGGCCGACGCGCCGCCGGTCGCGGCGAACCCACCACTAGGCGGGCCACCGGCGGACGCGCCACCGGACGCTGAGGCCGCGCCGGAAGGGTCTCCGGGCTCGGCGGGGGTCTCCGGCATGCCGGCAGAATAACGGGATCAGCCACCCCTGGTCACCGGATGAGGCCGAGCCGTAATGTCCGCTTGGTCAGCCGGCGCCCCGCCCGTGGTTACAGATGCCCCTGAGCGGCGTGCAGCGAGTGGGAAAGACCGGGCAGGAGCCAGTAGCTCCCCAGGATCAGGGCCACCAGGGACACAACGGCGAACAGAAAGACCCAGGCACCGCCCGGCACGCCGGTCAGCAGGGCCAGCTGGTCGGCATCGGACGCCAGCGTCCCGCTGCGCCGCCGCCTTCTCTGCAGCTCGAAGACCGGTCGGACGCCGCCGAACAGCAGGAACCAGGAAAACAGGTAAGCGAATAGCTCCTGCGCCTCGGCCGAGCCGAAATGGCTGACTCCGAGCACGACCGCCGCGGTGGCCAGAACCGCCAGCACCCCGTAGGCGTTCCGGATCGCGACGAACGCGGCCGCGAGCAGTACCAGCACCAGCCAGAGCAGGAACGTCGCGTGCCGGGCGGCCAGCAGCCCGGCCGCCCCCAGGCCCAGCAGCGACGGGGTCACGTATCCCGCCGCGGTGGTCAGGATGAGGCCCGGGCCGCGGGACTTACCGCGCGAGGACGTCACTCCCGAGGTGTCGGAGTGCAGCCGGATGCCGTCGAGCCGGCGCCCGGTAGCGAGGGACACGGCGGCGTGGCCGCCCTCATGCGCGAGGGTGACCACGTTCCTGGACACCTGCCAGGCGCGCTGGCTGAGCACGATGACCAGGGCGCATGCTGCGGTGAGGAGGACGAGCCAGGTGGCGAGAACGGGCGCGGTCGCAGTCACGTGATCCCACAGCCGCGCGAGCTCGGTCACGGGCCGGTCCTCGCGGTCGGGCCGGTCCTCGCGGTCGGGCGGGACCTCGCTTTCTCAGGCGGCCTCGCAGTCATGGGCGAAGACTAGGCGAGCCGGGCGGCCAGGGCAGCCGGAAAGCGGCAGCATCCAGAAACCTGGAAACAGCCAGCCATGCGGGGCAGCCAGCGGATCAGGGCAGCCGACGGATCAGGGCAGCCAGCGGATCAGGGCAGCCAGGAGACGTGACCGTGCAGTTCCGCGTAGCCGATGAACGCGCCCATGTCGATCAGAGTGTGCGCGATCACCAT
>JBEKCN010000959.1:0-2809 GCA_050014855.1 Streptosporangiaceae bacterium
CGGCCACCGAGGCCAGCCCGGTCATGTCGAGGACCTCACGCACCCGGCGCGTCCCGATACCGTGGGTGGCCGCCAGGGCATGAAGGTACTGGTAGGCCGACAAACCAGGGTGGATCGCCTTGGCCTCCAGCAGGACGCCCACCTCGGCCAGCGGGGCGGCCCACTGGTCGTAGCTCTTGCCGTTCACGCTGACCCGGCCGGCTGTGGGCCGGTCCAGGCCCACGATCAGGCGCATCGTGGTGGACTTGCCCGCCCCGTTCGGTCCCAGGAACCCGGTCACCACACCGGGCTGGACCGTGAACGTCAGGCCGTTGACGGCTGTCTTGCCACCGTAACGTTTGACCAGGTCGTGAACTTCTATCATCGTCAGCTCCAGCGAGGCGTACGCGCATCCCCGGCCGCTACGCCGCCCAGGAGGTGCCACAGGTGCCACCGGTCGCTGACCTGCGCCGCCTGCGGCACCGCCCTGCGCGCTGCCTCGCCGTAGGCGCCCGAGCCGTCACGGCACAGGACCTCGATCCCGGGATGGTCTCGCAACCATGCCCCGGCCACGTCCGTGGCCCGGCCAGGAACGACATCGACACGGCGGACCGGTCTCGGCGTCGATCAGCACGGTCGCGCAGACCAGGCCGCGACGCAGCGCGAAATCGTCGATTCCCACCATCCGCGGCACCGCCGCACCGGGCAGGGGGATCTTAAGGAGAACCCGCAGCGCGGTATCCCGGGAAACCACGACGCCCACTGCCGCAAGCAACCCCGCCGACGCCCGGCCCGCTAATTCCCGTGCCACCGCGCTGACCTGGGCCGTCAGCCGCGAGATACGCCGCTGGCAACGCTCCAGGACGCCAGCGACCTGCCCGCGGAAGGTCTGCACCTGGCAGCCCAGAGCCGGGCAGCGCATCCGGCGCACCCGCACCCCACCATGACGCGGCGGCCGCCAACAGGCACGTACACCGCCGCCCGCTGGTGATAGCCGCGCTTCCGGGCAGTCTCCGCGCCGCCCTCGTTAGCGCTGCTATTCGAGCGGGCGGGTCTGTCAAGTAAACGGTGTAACTTATGTTTCTGTTGTTACTTGCGTCCCGCGTTCAGGCGGCCGTCGAAGGTGATGTCGAAGGCGTTGAGGGCGGCCTTCCACCGGTTGGTCCAGCGCTTGCGGCCCTTGCCGGTCGGGTCCAGGCTCATGATCGCCAGGTACAGGCACTTCAGGGCGGCCTGCTCGGTCGGGAAGTGGCCGCGCGCGTTGACGGCGCGCCGCAGCCGGGCGTTGATCGACTCGATCGCGTTTGTCGTGCAGATCACGGTCCTTATTTCCCGGTCGAACCGCAGGAACGGCACGAACTCCGCCCATGCGTTCTCCCACAGCCGGATAATCGCCGGGTAACGCTTCTCCCATTTTTCGCTGAATTCGGCGAACCGGTCGATCGCCTCGGATTCGGACGCGGCGGTGTACACGGGCTTGAGGTCCTTCGCGATCTGCCCCCAGTCCTTTTTCGACGCGTACTTGAATGAATTCCGCAGCAGATGGACAATGCATGTTTGCACGATGGTCTTCTCCCACACGGCATTCACCGCGTCCGGCAGGCCCTTGAGCCCGTCGCAGACCACCATCAGCACGTCCCGGGTACCGCGGTTCTTGATTTCCGAGCAGACCCGCATCCAGTACTTCGCGCCTTCCCCGTCGCCGTGCTCCCCGGCCCACAGTCCCAGCACGTCCCGCTCGCCGTCCACGGTCACGCCCAGCGCGAGGTAGATGGGCCGGTTCGCGACCTGGCCCTCGCGGATCTTCACGTTAATGGCGTCGATGAAGACCACCGCGTACACCGGATCGAGAGGCCGGCTCTGCCATTCCGCCATTCCCTCCATGACCCGGTCGGTGATCGTCGTAATGGTCTGCTTGGAGACGTCCGCGCCGTAGACCTCGGCCAGGTGCGCGGCGATCTCCCCGTGCGTCAGCCCTTTCGCCGACAGGGAAATTACTATCTCATCGACGCCGGTGAGCCGCCGCTGCCTTTTGGTGACGATTTTCGGCTCGAAGCTGGACTCGCGGTCCCGCGGCACGGTGATCTCCACCGGGCCGGTGTCAGTAATCACGGTCTTGGCCCGGTGGCCATTTCGGGAATTACCGCCGTCGCGGCCCGCAGGGTCGTGCTTGCCGTAGCCGAGATGGTCGTCCAGCTCGCCTTCCAGGGCGCCTTCGACCACCATCTTGGTCAGCCGGCCCAGCAGCCCGCCCTGGCCGGTCAGCTTCAGCCCGCCGGTGCGGGCCCGCTCGGTAAGCTCGCGCAGCACCTGCTCATCAGCTGCCGACAGCTCCGCCGGTTCCTGACCCTCGTCCGTCGTCACGTCAGTCACTGGTGTCTCCTTCCGTCTCAGGAGTTACACCATTGAAATTACAGTCCCGAGCGGGCCAGATCCCGGCATGGCCTCGCCGGCCGGTTGGCGGGGGCGCATCTGCCGCCGCCGCCGGACCGGCACGGCCGTGAGCCAGCTCTCATCGGATGTGGATGTAGACGTGCGAGAGGATCTCACTTCTGACCGAGTTGCATGGGTCGCTGATCTTGGTGAACGTCAGCGTCCTGCCGGGCAGCCTGAAGGTGTACGTGCCGGGGGTCTGGCACGTTTGTGCCGAGCCAGACGGCACAGCGGGCTGCGCGAATGTGATCGTAGAGCCTGAGATGGTGTACGTGCCGCTGGCGACTTCCGTACCGTTGAGGTAGTCCGTGTCGGTCCCATCGTTGAAGTCGATCGTCCACACGCCCTGCAGACTCGCAGGCTCGTCGATAGTTGTCTGGTACTTTCCGGAAGGGAC
>JBEKCN010000960.1:0-4414 GCA_050014855.1 Streptosporangiaceae bacterium
TGGCTCGACTTCGACGGCGTATAGCCCGCTCATGCATCACATGCTATATGTATTTGGTGCTATAACGTACGCCCGCTCGAGATTCCCGAGGTCGGGCCCGGTCGGACCTAGCCTCACCTCGGGATCACCAGACCGATCACCTGGCCGGCCGGTCGGTCGTGTGCACGGATTTGTGCACGAGACACTGTGAGACGCGCGCGAACGGGGGAGACGAGCCCTGATGCCCGGCGACATCGGCAAGGCGTTCGCCCAGCACTTGAGCGTTGTCAGGAGCCGCAGCGGGACAGCTGAGACGGGCGTCGTGGTGCTCATAACCCAGAGGTCGCAGGTTCAAATCCTGCCCCCGCTACCAAATGTGCAGGTCAGAGGCCTCTTCCGATTATGGAAGAGGCCTTCTTGCTGTGGCGTGCTAACGAGTTTGCTAACGGCCCTTCCGCCACGTGACGTTTCTGCCCTTCTCACTGTACCCCCAGGGCTCCTGACCAACAGCGGCCGCTTAGCCGACCGTGTCGGCATCAGGGCTGGCAGCGGCAGTGGCTTGCCGCATTCTTGGCCAGGGAGGGCGGCTACTAGGGAACAGTTAGTTGATCCGCGCGTTCGCGCGGATGCCGGTCGCTGGGCGCAAGAGCGCCTCAGCCCCAGAGACGCATGCTGGTGTCCTGAGCGCCCGAATTCGAGATCTTCCGTGGTAAACATTCACGTCCCGCGCTCCGCGTAGCGAATTCCTGGGTAGATCCCCGGCGTCATCCACCAGCTTTGCTGCCAGCATCTTCTCCGCGATCTTGAGGACGCGGGCCAGTCATACCCGGACGCCAAATGGCCCCGCCAGACCGCGGAGGCGCTGCGCCTTGATCTAGGCCGGGAACACCGCCCGCGACCGCGGCCTGGCAGCAGTACCCGAAGACGTCACTGCCGATATCCCGAGGCGACACCATCACATCGTCCGCACTACGAGCATCTCTGCGGGCAGGGTAACTGTGCTCCATATCACGCCGGGAGCGGGCCGAAGGTCCCTAATGACAGAACTTCCGAAGGTGTACTCCGAAAGGGCAAGAAGGGAGGTCGTGATGGCCCTTCATCCGCACAGGCCACACATGCCACACAGGCCACACGGGTCACACGTTATCCGCCATCTCCTAGAGCGGTGGCATCGCTGGTCGCCATACGCATAGCCGCAGTCGTTGCGGGAGGGAAGGCGAGAGCCTATGGAGCGAATGCCGGAATGTTGATCCCAGGAAGAGTGCCTCGGTAACCTCAATGGCCGGGGCACTCACATGTTTCCTGGGGTCGCCACCGCTGACCGCCAGCCGCGGTTCCTGGTTTGTGGCGCTCCCTGTCTGGTCAAGTTGGCGTCCAGGCTCGTGACGGCGTTGGCTTGTTGTGTTCCGTGCCGGTGACAGGGGCTGGCTTGCCGACGGTTGTTGGGCGGGGCCGAGGCCAGAATTTCAACGTCAAATGCGGGATCTCTCGCAGCTGCGGACCCGTGCGCCCGGTGGCCAGAGTATTTGACGTGAACGCCGGGTTCAGGAGCCGCTGCGGTGCTGGTTCGATCGGGCCGAGCGCCGCCCGCACCCCGGTGATCATCGCGTCCAGCAGGTTCGATGCCTTGCCGTTCCTGGCCCACGCGAGCAGTGGGGTTACGAATTGACTTCAAAGCCGGCTGCCTTCATCTCGTCCTGGAGCGTCTTCATGTCGGTGGACGTGGAGTTTACTTCGGAGGCCGCGGTGAAGACGTCACCTTTCTCGTATGCGGTGACTGCCTTTTGGAATCGGCCTAGCGCCTTGTTGTAGGCGCCCTTTGGGTCAACGCTCACCGGAATGGGGTGTGACCGCGCCTTTTTTATCGCGCTGTCGAGCGCGCGTATCTGGCCCAGGGTCGGGTGGGCACTCATTACTGACAGGCACTTTCCGATCGAGTTGAAATCGTCCACTCCGCCGGCTGCCACCCAGGCGGCCATATCCTTCGTGGGGTCGGCCTTCGGCTGCGTGGGGCTTGGCGCTGGCGCCGTCGTGGTCCCCGCCGCCGATCCTGGCGCCGACGTGCCGCCGCCCGAACTGTCGCAGGCCGCCAGTCCTCCGGCCAGCGCACCTATGAGCGTAACGATGGCTAGTTTCTGCGTAATCTCGGCGGCGGCCATCGCACTCACCTCCCGGTGCGCCGCAGGTTGCGGCCGCGACTTCCATTCGTTTCGTGCTATTTGGGGTAACGCGGCGGCTGGGGCGGCCGCTAGGGGCGATGGGCCCATGGGGCAGGGAACTTCGGCCTCACATCGGGGTGAGCCGAGGATTCGGCTGTTTTGGGTTCGCCTGAAACCACATCCGGCTTCTTGCCCGCTGGGTCCTCTGGCAATGTTTGGCCCATGATCATGAAGGGTTTTATGTCAGATAGGCGACACCTGTTTTCTTTAACGATGGGTTCGGGTACCTGTTTCCGCGTGGGAGGCCGCCTGTATAAGAACGTGGTGCTGCATTCTGACGCCCGGCTCCCGCTGCGCGAAGCCTGGCGCGGCGAACCGGTGCGGCCACAGCATGCAGAACGGCGCTTCCCGCGCAGTTCGTCATTACCGCGTTCGGTAACGGTCCGTGATTCACAGGCCGTGGGCGGCACCGGATGCCGATTACGTCCCGGCGTTATCTTGGCGGGTCCGGCCTATCTTGGCGGGTCCGGCCACCGGGTCCGGCGTCCCCGGGCGGGCGCAGGTGCGTACTGAAGAACGTCAGGATGCGCCGGCGGGCGTCGTACGCCGCGGCCTCGTTGTATCCGGATCCCGGCATCAGCCGTCCGAGGACGGCGAACAGGACCGGTGCGTTGTCCCCGGCGCCTTCGTGATCGTTGAGGAACTCGTGCCCGGCCTGCGGGTACTCCTTTACGTCGTGCTCGACTCCGGCAGCCGTCAGCGCCTTCTCCAGCCGGGCTGCCGCGCCCCGCAGCGACCGGTCCTTGCCCCGTAGCTGGCCACGATGGGGCATGCCCCGGTGAGGAAGCCGGCGGTGTAGGCGTTCTTCGAGGCGGTGCCGTAGTTGGCGCTCGATACCGCGAACCCGCGGCCGGGCGCCAGCAGGAGGGCCAGTCCGCCGCCCATGCAGTAGCCGATCACCCCGATCATGCCGGTGCCGGCCGGGCCGCTAGCCAGGCGCGTACAGCCTCGATGTCGGCGAACACACCGCCGCGCCGGTCGCGCGCGTCCCGCATGATCGAGATCATGCAGGCTATCGTCCCCCGGCCGTGGAACAGGTCCGGTGCCACCGCCAGGTATCCCGCCCCGGCCAGCCAGGCGGCCTGGTTCTTCAGGTCCTGGCTCATCCCCAGTGCATCGTGGATGACCACCACTCCGGGCCACGGGCCCGGCCCATCCGGCGCAGCAAGGTAAGCCGGCCGGCCGCCCGGGCCGGGGATCATCACCTCGGCCACCGCCTCTGGCCCTCCCTCCCGTTGCCCGCTAGTCCCGGGCAGGGGGCATGCTCGCCGGCGCGCGGCAGGTCTCGTCAGGGCCGAACGTCCCGCCCGTCGCTGCCCGGACGGCGTATCACCGCTGGCCGCTCGCACCGGGTCCCTGGCTCAGCCCGCGAGCTCGCGGCCGGCCTGCGGCGCGAACTCGTCAGGGGTGTCACAGGAAGAGCAGCCGGTCTTTCACCCTGTCGATCAGGTCGTAGGGGAGGTCGGCCTGGATAGCGAGTTCCTCGGCGGAAGCGAAGCGGCCCAGGAATTCCCGCGTCCCAGTGATGCGGTCGGCCGTTTCCCGGTCAAATCCAAGGACGGTGGCGATGAACTCAGCTGGCACATGATTCACGTCCAGCAGCCCGCCGTCGTCGTAACTCCTGAAGTCACTACCGAGGCGGAGGTCGGGCCTTCCGACGCCGAGTTCGCGTGCGAGTTCCGGGTCCCCGCGCAGCAGGTCCCTGGCGTTCTTCCGCCTCCTTAGCCGCTCCCTGGCGAGGTCCATGGCGAGGTCCACCGCCGTGTACGGCGGTGGCGGGCTAAAGACTCTCCGCCGGATGACGAAAGCATGTGTGCAGGAGACAGCCGGGACAATCGCAATCCACGTCACGAGCCCTGCGACGGACTGGAAAGTAGTGAAGTTGTATGAAGTCGCCCCCAGGGCGATTCCGGTTACGGAAGCGGCTAGGTAGCCGAAGCCACACGCGCCCAGCCTCCAAGAACGCAGGCGTACCGCGGCATACGCGAATACCGGCCCTGCCGCGAGACCGATGCTGAGCAACGGCAAGAGTGCCCACAGCACGCCGGCGACCACCCGGCCGCGGGACACCGCGGGTCCGGCTGGCGGGTGCGGGCCGCCATCAGGACCACTCACGGTACCGATGCGGGCATTCCCGGAGCCCGGCTGCATACGGCCCGGTGGTTCGGGGCTATCTTGCTGGACTTCGACGGTACGCCAGGCTTGCCTGAAGCCGC
>JBEKCN010000961.1:0-2650 GCA_050014855.1 Streptosporangiaceae bacterium
GTAGCCGGGCATGTGGTGGATCACCACTACGCCGCCGAACGGGCCGGGGCCTAGCGGCCGGGCGTAGTACGCCTCGATCTGCTCCCCGCCGTACCCGGCGATGCTGATGGTCTCGGCCATGGTGGCGTCATACATGCGCGATCCCTCCGCGAGATGAGCGGCCCGTCTTCATCGTGTGCCGCCCGGTACGTTACGCCCGGCCGCGCCGTCGCGACGTGGCAGGGTCACCACCGCCCGGGATGCCGCCCGCCAGGCGGGACCGTGGACGGCCGGGGTGACAGACTTTTGGCCATGACCCACATCGCTGCCGATGACCGGAACAAGAAGATGCCTTACCGCCGCTGCGGGCGCAGTGGCATCGACCTGCCCGAGGTCTCCCTGGGGCTGTGGCAGAACTTCGGTGACGACCGTCCGCTGGAGGTTCAGCGGGCCATCCTGCGCCGCGCGTTCGACCTCGGCGTGACCCACTTCGACCTGGCCAACAACTATGGACCGCCGTACTCGCGATGTCGCTAGGTCGAAGGGGTTCTCCCGTAGCGCGGTGACCTCGCCGCGCTCGGCCGCGGGCTGCCGTACGCACTTCTTGCAGGGCGGCACGATGCTGGTGGTTGTCCGCATCGGGCAGATGGTCGGCTCAGGCTTCTGTGCGGGAGCCGCTAACCGAGCGGCGCCGCCGGCGCTCGGCCAGCCGGCGGCGATCCGGGTGCCGCCGCTGTCGCCGCGGCGCTGCCCTCGAGCTGCAGCTGGGGCACGATCGGCTCCAGCCAGCGCGGCATCCACCAGGCATGCTCGCCGAGCAGCGACATGATCGACGGCACCAGGATCATCCGGACCAGGGAGGCGTCGATGAGCACGGCGAAGGCCATCCCGATGGCGAGCATCTTCACCGTCGGATCGGGATTCAGCACGAAACTGGTGAACACGACGATCATGATGGCGGCCGCGGTCGTGATGACCCTGGCCGTCGCGCCGATCCCGATCGCGACGCTGCGATGCGGGTCACCGGTGCCGAGCCAGGCTTCGTGCACCCGGGAGAGCAGGAAGACCTCGTAGTCCATGGAAAGCCCGAACACGATGCAGAACACCAACATCGGCACGTAGGCGGGAATCGGCAGCGTCGTATGCAGGCCGATCAGGCTCGCCCCCCAGCCCCACTCGAAGATCGCGACGATGACGCCGTAAGCGGCGCCGATCGACAGCAAGTTGAGGATCGCGGCCTTGGTCGCGATCACCACCGACCGGAACGCCGTGGTCAGCAGGAGGAACGAGATCACCACCACGGCGAGGATCACCCAAGGCAGCCGGCTCGTGAGCTGGCTGGTGAAGTCGACGGCCCCCGCCGTGGTGCCGGTGAGGTAGCTGGTCGCGTGCTCCTTGGGCAGCACGTCGTCGCGGAGGGTGGTGACCAGGTTCGAGGTAGCCGTGGCCTGCGGCCGGGTGGTCGGGATCACGTTGAACACCGCGGTGGTGCCGGCCGAGTTCAGGGCCGCGGGCGTGACCGACGCGACGCCGGCCGTCTTGGTAATGTCCGACTGCATGGTGCTCAGCAGCGAATTGTTGTCGGAGCTGGACTGGTTCGGCAGCTTGACCACCACGGTCAGCGGCCCGTTCACGCCGACCCCGAAGCCCTGGGAGATCAGGTCGTAGGCCCGTCGGCTGCTGTCGGACGTCGGGTTCGTCCCATTGTCGGGCTGGCCCAGCGTGATGGAGAATAGCGGGATCGCCAGGACGATGAGCACCGTCACGCTCAGCACCGCCCATGGCCACGGCCGCGCGCTCACCATCCGGCCCCACCGGGCGAACGCGCTGTGCTCGTGCTGCTCCTGCGTGGCCGCGGCGGTCTGCGCCGCCTGCTCCCGCACCGACAGCCCGGCCCTCCTGGCCCGGAACCGGGCGGACAGGGCCCGCACGTTCCCCCTGACCAGCCCCATGAACGCGGGCACCAGTGTCAACGCCGCCAGCATCGTGACCGCCACGACGATGGCCGCGGCCAGGCCGAGCGACCCGACGAAGGCGACTCCGGAGAGGTACAGGCCCAGGATGGAGACCACGACGGTGCAGCCGGCCACCACGATCGCGGCGCCGGAGGTTCCCGCGGCCTGCTTCGCGGAGGTGACGACGTCCATCCCGCTGTCCAACTGCTCGCGGTGCCTGGCCACCAGGAAGAGCCCGTAGTCCACGGCGACGCCGAGCCCGAGCAGCGTCGCGATGGTCGGAGCGGTGGTGGGGAATGTGACCGCCGCCGCGAGCAGCCCGAGCAGCGAAAGCCCCGCGAGGACGCTGAAGATCGCCGACAGCAGCGGGATCGCGGCCGCGATCACCGAGCCGAACATGAGCAGCAGCAGCACCAGCGCGCAGGACAAGCCGATGATCTCCGACACCAGGTCGCTGGTGTGCTGCCCGATCTCCCCCGCGCCACCGCCGTACTCGACCTGCAGGCCGGCCTTGGTGGCGGGTGCCACCGCGTTGTTGAGCTTGTCCAGGTAGGCGGCATCCAGCGAATCCGGATTCACGTTCCAGGCGACGCTGGCATAGGCGATCGTGCCGTCCTTGGACACGGCCCCGGAGTTGGACGAGGCGAACGGGCTGACCGCCTTGATGACATTCGGCAGCTTAGACACGTTGGTGACCGCCTGGTTGACCGCCGACT
>JBEKCN010000962.1:0-2916 GCA_050014855.1 Streptosporangiaceae bacterium
CGGGCGCGGAGGTGGTAGGCGAATTCGGCGCAGGCGGAGCTGAAGGAGCAGTCGCTGATGACGGCTCGTACCTGCGGTGGCAGGTCGGGGGAGCCGCTGAGCAGGAGAGCTGTGGCAGCGCCCATGGATAGGCCGTGCAGCACGATGCGGGCGTCCGGGCCGACGGTGCGGACGAGTCGGCTGATCCAGTGCAGGTAGTCGAAGTGGTCGAGCCAGCCCATGCCGACGTAGCGTCCGCCGCTGTCGCCGTGGGCGCGGTTGTCCGCCATGAGGACGTTGAACCCGCGCGCGCGGTAGTCGCGCGCGAAGTTGCCCATCAGCGATGCGTCTGCCCGGTGCCCGTGAATGAGGATGACCGTGCGCTGAGCGGGCCGGGGTGCGGGAAAGTAATAGCCGGCCAGCCGTGTACCGTCGTGCGCGGTGACGGTCCAGCGCTGGTGCGGCGTGGCAGCCATCCATGCCCGGCCCTCGCGGCGGGCTGCGGTCGTGGTGGCGGCGACCAGGTCGCTGTCGTCGGGGGCCTCGTCGCTGGGGGGCGTCTTCCGGAGGATCGCCGCGTTGATCAGGGCCGCTGCGAGCCCGGCCGGGGCCGCGGCTGCGATGCCCGTGGCGGCAGCAAGGATGCGGGCCGGCCGGGCGGTCATGACCGCGCGCCGACGGGGCGTGCCAGCAGGTGCGCGGTGCCGGCGAGCCGGTCGGCCGCGTGTTTTCCCCGCTCATGGAGCTGGGAATCTTCAGTGCCGTGGCTGACGGCGATCAGGCCCGGGCGAAATGCCGCTGTGTCATCCGCGCTGGTGGTGATCTCGCGGACGCCGTCGTCGTCAGTAACGCACAATGCCAGCACGTCCACGACCCGGATCAGCGCCGCCGGATCGGGGTGCGCCGGCCTGGCAGCGCTCGGCCAAGAGGGCCGCGCCGGGACCGGAGAGCCGCGAGACCAGGGCCCCCCGGCCGGTCACGGCCATCAGCAGCGCCTCCCCGGTGCCGGTCACCTCCTCGCCGTCGCCCCACTCCCAGTCCACGTCGGTGGCGCGCAGCCGCAGCCCGGCCGCCCGCCTGCCGGTGTGCAGCGGCGGGCCCTGCGGCACGCTGATGACCAGCGCCGCCAGGACGGCCGCGGCGCCCGCGTGCCGGTCGATCCCGAGGGGGACGAAGGCGTCCTGGCAGTGGATGATCACGTCGGCCAGCACATCGGCGGGCTTGCGGCCCGGCGGCTGGAAGGTGTTCCCGGCCGATTCGCGAAGACGGGCGGCCAGCTCCGCCGGGCTGGCCGCGCCGCGGCGCCGCCCGTCGTCGTATAGCCATGCCTCAACGTTGAACCGGTGCGCCAGCAGCCTGGGGAGCGCCCGGCGCACCGTGAACGCTCCCTCGGCGTTGCCCACCACGTGGGCCACCACGTCGCGGACCCGCCAGCCTGCGCACAGGCTCGGCGTGTCCCAGGCGGCCCCGGGAAGGTCAGCGACCGCGTCGGCCAGGTCGCGCCGCTGCCCGGCGGCCAGCGCCCAGCACTCTAAAGTGTTCATGCCCTGACTTTACTCCGATCCGGAGTAAATGCAAACATAACGTCGCCTGCCACCGATGCGCCTGCCTTTGCGTCTGCGGCCGCCGCTACGGGGGCCCGGGGTCCGTTGCCTCGGCGCGGGCAGCGAGTGGTTCCACCCGCGCCCGCAGGTCCTCCAGCATGGCGCGGGTCCGTGGGGTCAGGCCGAGATCGGCGGTGCCGGGCCAGGTGGTGATCTCAGCCTCAGCCTGGTCCGCCCAGATGATTATCTGCTCGAACACGTTGACGTAGAACAAGGGGAAAAGGGCAATGATGTGCAGTCGGCGGGGGAATTGGGTCGCGTTCTCGTCTTCCGGGTCCAGGTAGCCCCGGATCTGCGAGAGCCCGGCCGGCATCTGGGCCAGCACCCACCTCCGGATGCTGCGGACCGCTGCCAGCAGGTCCTGCTTGGACCCCTGGTCTGCGTAAAGGAGCCGGAGCATGGTCTCGATCTGAAGCCGGGGCGGGTCCGGCTCGCTCGCGAGCCATGCGGCCAGCACCTGCCGGCCCTGGCCGGTAATCGCGTACACCGTCCTGGCGCGGCGGCCGGTCGCGCTCTGCTCTCGCCTGGCGGTGGCCAGGCCGAGCCGCACCAGCCGTTTGGGCTCGTCGTACCAGACGCTTTCGGCGGTGGGCCAGCACCAGTCCAGGCTGCGGCGCAGCTGCTGGGTCAGTTCGTAGGCGCTCCACTCGCGCAAGGCGAGCAGCCCGAGGATGGCATACGCCGTCGTCGGCAGGGACGGGGCAGCTGATGCGCCGGGCGACGCGGATTCGTTCATGCCCTTGACTCTACTCCGATCCGGAGTAGCTTCGGCATTACTCCGGATCGGAGTAATGACCGGGGGTGTGGCAAGCCAAGGGAGCGCGCAACCCCCCGGCTGCCGAGGACGACCCGCCTGCCGTCAGCAAGCCCGCCGACGACCCGCCCAGGGAGGGACCTATGAGCAAGATCGGAAAGCCCCAGCGCACCATCGAGATCGAGCCGATCGAGGAACCAGCCGCCGAGCCGGTCAAGGTGCCCGAGCCCGTCAAGGTCCCCGAACGTGTCTAGGGCCGAGTTCGGTATTACGCCCCTGCGCGGCTACCGCAAGTGGCACGTCCGCGACGCCTGCACGCACTGCTCCCGCGCGGGCCTGCCCATTCCGTCTGGGACCAGGCACGGCCACTTCGCGGGCGAGGGCTGCGGCCTGTACGCCTGGAATGCCCCCGAACTCGTCGAGCGCCCGTCCACACTGGTGAGCAAGCGCATCCAGTGCTGGGGAGTCGTAGCGGGCTGGGGCCGCGTCCTCGAGCACGAGAAGGGCTTCCGCGCCCTCTGCATGCGCCCGCTGGCCCTGTCGCCCATGTTCCCGATCGACCTCAAGCTCCTGAAGGAC
>JBEKCN010000963.1:0-2646 GCA_050014855.1 Streptosporangiaceae bacterium
GGTGTGCTCGGCGGCCCGGTCTGGTCCGCGGGCTGCGGCTGAGCGGCCGTCGACGGGGCCGCTGAGCTGGAGACTCGTCTGCTCGCGGTACTCGTCGGTCAATTTCGGCCCCGCAAAATCCTTCGTTCCGATCCGGCCGCGGCATGGTTTCGCGCCCCTACCGCGCCTGTCTCTGCTTGCCGCACCCGCCGTTATCGACGGTTCACCGGAATTAATTTAGCCGGGGCCTTTACTTCAAGCGCTTGAGGTTTGCTTTGCTGCTCGTATGACGGCTCTGACCATTCAGGATGTATCCCGGCGCAGCGGGCTGAGTGAGCCGACGCTGCGCTACTACGAAGAGGTCGGGCTGATAGGCCCGATCGAGCGCGACCCGAGTAGCCGGCACCGCCGGTACCGCGAGGAGGACCTCGATACGTTGCAGGCGCTGGCCTGCCTGCGCGCTATCGGCGTCGGGATCGAGGACATGCGCACGTACCAGGCCAACCGCGCGCGCGGACAGGAGGCGGCGGGTGAGCAGCGCGATCTGCTGTTGCGGCACGCCGAGCGGATCGAGGCTGAGATCGAGACGCTACGGACACATCTGGACTATCTGCGGGCGAAGGCGGCGTTGTGGGACGCCCGCGACCGCGGTGATGCCGTGGCGGAGACCGAGGCGAACCTGCAAGTGCAGGACATGACGCCGAGAGCCTGCGCGACCTTGGCCTGCTGGAGAAACGATGATGACGAGCGGTGGCACCGGAACTGTCCTGATCACGGGCCCGGCCAGTGGGCTCGGGCGGGCCCTGGCGGAGGCGCGATACCGCGGTGTGCGAGGCGGTCAGCCGGTCCTGGGCGTACGCACTCCTCGCCCCGTCGAGGCGGCCTAGCTGCCGGCGGCCAGCGGTCCGGACCGATGTCCGTGGCCATGAGAAAGTCCCCGATGGCGGACTCAGGCAGGGCAGGTCCAGCGAGCCGCACCACCCAGGAAACGTGGCTTACCGCGCCTGGCGCCGTGCTCGTGCTGTAGTAACGGTCGGTCCCCCATGGGGTGCAGTCCCCCGGGTCAGTAGCGGCCCGCGGCCTGCACGCTCATCGCGTGTTCGACTAGCGTGACCAGGGTCGCCTTGGTGGACTCACGGTTCCGCGCGTCGCACGGGATGACGGGCACGTCGGGGGAGATGGCCAGCGCATCGCTCACGTCCTTGGAACGGTGCGGGAACTGACCGTGGAAACCGTTGATGCCGATCACGAACGGCAGGCCACTTGCCTCGAAGTAGTCCACGGCGGGGAACGAGTCCGCGAGCCGCCGGGTATCGACGAGGACCACCGCCCCGATGGCGCCCTGGATCAGGTCGTCCCACATGAACCAGAACCGGTGCTGGCCCGGGGTGCCGAACAGGTACAGGACCAGGTCCTTTTCGAGCGTGATCCGCCCGAAGTCCATCGCCACCGTGGTCGTGCTCTTGTCCGGCACGTGCGACAGGTCGTCCACGTCGGTGCTGGCCACCGTCATCTGGGCCTCGGTGGTGAGCGGCGTGATCTCCGACACCGAGCCAACGAACGTGGTCTTGCCCACACCGAATCCGCCCGCGACCACGATCTTGACGGAGGTCATCGCCGCCGGAGCGCCCTGCGGCTGGGCGACGCTAGATCTTACGGAGTCCACTAAGTACCCTTTCGAGCAGATTGAGGTCCGGGCGACCTTCCGCATCCTCGCGCTGGTGGATGCGGACCAGCCCATCGGCGCCCATATCCGCGATGAGAATCCTCGCCACACCAAGAGGCAGCCGCAGGACGGCGGAGATCTCCGCCACCGACCTCCAGTCGCGGCAGAACTGCAGGATGGCCTGGCATTCGGGGGCCAGCACCGACAGGTCACGCGGTTCGTAGACCGTGGCCGTGACGAGCGCCTCAATCTGGAGCTGGTAACGCGGCTGGGTCCGGCCACCGGTTACGGTATAGGGCCGGACCAGCCGCCCGACGGCTTCCTCGTCACCGGAGCGCTGCGTCCCACGCCGGGACGCAGCACTGTCCCACGAGCCGGGGCGGCCATCCCACGACGAACCCGGCCCACGGTTCCACGACGCGCCCGACCGCTCTTCCCACTGCCCAGGCCGGTTCTCCCACGAACGCGACGCCGGGCCGGGAGGAAGCGGGCGGTCGTCACCGCGGCCTGGGCCCGCCACCGTATCCTCCGGTCACCGTCTTCCATCCCCGGGGATGGAGGCCTGCATGATTCCTCTGGTCGCTGGGGTCAGGACCCGGCCGGCCCGCTCCACCAGCAGCGTCATCTCGTAGGCCACGAGCCCCAGATCACAGGTCGACGCCGCGAGAACGGCGAGGCTGGATCCGTTGCTGATCGCCATGATCACGAGGACACCGCGCTGCATTTCCACGACGGTCTGGACGACCGCCCCACCTTCGAAGACCCGGGACGCACCCTGGGTCAGGCTGGTCAGCCCGGAAGTGACCGCCGCGAGCTGGTCCGCGCGCTCCTGCGGGAATCCCGCCGAGAACGCGAGGGGCAGCCCGTCGGATGACACAACGACCGCGTGAGCGACATCGGGGACCCGCTCAACGAAGTTGGTGATCAGCCAGCCCAGGTCCTGCGTCGGACGACCCGGCGTGCTCACTCGTGTCCTCCTAGCCGCCCGGTTTCCCGGGCTC
>JBEKCN010000964.1:0-2644 GCA_050014855.1 Streptosporangiaceae bacterium
GCTCAGCCGCAGGACATCGTCCCGTTGGGCGGGGGTCAGCCGGCCGGCGGATACCTCCGGGCCGACCTGATCCCCGGCCGACAATGGCCCGGCCCGGTCAGCCGGTGGCGCCGGTTGCCGTCCGTGCACTGTGGAAGCTGAGGGCGTCCCCGTCACTGAGCCCGGCGGCGTCGTCGGGCCCGGTGTCGTTTTCATCATCTCCCGCGTGCTGGCTGTCCCGCTGGTCGTCGCTTCCGCCCTTGAACGGCACGAAGCGGTAGCCGACGTTGCGCACCGTCCCGATCAGTGCTTCGTGCTCGCTGCCGAGCTTGGCCCGGAGCCGCCGGACGTGGACATCCACGGTCCGGGTACCGCCGAAGTAGTCATACCCCCACACCTCCTGGAGAAGGTGCGCCCGGGTGAAGACCCGCCCGGGGTGCTGGGCGAGGAACTTCAGCAGCTCGAACTCCTTGAAGGTCAGGTCGAGCGCCCGGCCGCGCAGCCGGGCGGAGTAGGTGGCTTCGTCGATGGTGAGGTCACCCGACCTGATCTCATCCGGGGCATCCGCGGCCGCGTTCCGGGCCCTTCGGCCGAGGGCCAGCCTCAGCCGGGCTTCCACCTCGGCCGGTCCCGCCGTGTTCAAGATCACATCATCGGCGCCCCAGTCGGCGCTCACTGCCGCGAGCCCGCCTTCGGTCACGATGATGAGCAGCGGGCAGTCCAGGCCGGTGGTCAGCAGCAGCTTGCAGATGCTTTTACCATGAGCCAGGTCGCGGCGGGCGTCGACCAGGACCATCTCGCCCGGGGGAGCGTCGATCAGGGCCGAGGCCTCGGGCGGCATGACCCGGACTGAATGCAGCAGCAGGCCAAGGGCAGGCAGCACTTCCGTGGACGGTTCCAGCGTCCCGGTCAGCAGGAGCAGATCGCTCAAGCGGTTCCACCTCCACTCCATGGCGCCAGCGCACCGGCACTAACCTGTGAAACCACACAGGGACCCAGGGGCAGCGTCGCCCGGATCCCATTGTGAGTGAGGATAGCCGATATGGCCATGATTACCATTCGCTACTGGGCGGCGGCGAAGGATGCGGCGGGTGTCGCCGCCGAGTCGCTCGAGGCCGGGACGTTGGCCGACGCGCTGGCTGCCGCCCTGGAAAGTCGCGGCCAGGAGCGGGGCGACCGGCTGCGCGGCATCCTGGACCGGTCGTCCTTCCTCATCGACGGCCAGCCCGCCGGGACGCGGCGCCATCGGGACATCAGGCTGCCGGACACGGCCGTCATCGAAGTCCTACCGCCGTTCGCCGGCGGTTAGCCGCTGGCCGCTGGCCGTGCTGGCCGTGCTGGCCGCTCTCCCCAGCGGGCGCTAGCCCTGCCGGCCTTACCCCAGCGGGCGCTAGCCCTGCCGGCCTTACCCCAGCCGGCGCTAGCCCGCGCTAGCCCCGCGCTAGCCCCGCCGGCCGCGAGCGCCAGCGGGCATCCGGACTGACCGGTTCGCGTGTGCGTGCGCCGGTAGGCTCCCGTACTGATGCGCAAGCTCCTGATTGTCGTGGTTGTTCTGGCCGGACTGCTGGTGGTGGCCGACCGGGTGGCCGTGGTCGTGGCCGACCGCCAGATCGCCAGCCGGGTCCAGTCTGCCTACAACCTCTCGTCCAAGCCATCCGTCAGTGTGAAGGGATTCCCATTCCTCACCCAGGTGGCGTCGGGTGACTATCACCAGATCGACGTTTCCATCGGCTCGCTCAGCACCGATGGAGTGCAGGTCAACGGGCTGACGGCTCAGCTGAACGGCGTTCGTGCGCCGCTCAGCGATCTGCTCGGCCATGGCTCGTCCAGCATCACGGCGGCCCAGGTCACCGGCAGCGGCACCGTGCCGTTCAGCTCGGTCCGCAGCCACCTGCCCCACGGGGTCCAACTCAGCCAGGACGGCGATGCGCTGCGGCTCGCGGGGACGGTGAGCTATCTCGGAGTGACCGTCCCGGTCTCGGCGGACGCCACGCTGGAGGCCGACGGATCCGGCATCGCCGTCACGCCGACCCGCATCTCGGTCGCCTCCGCTAGCAACGCGCTGTCCAGCGTCATCGCCGGTCAGTTCCGGTTCGTCGTCCCGGTGACCGGCCTGCCCCTGCACCTGACTATCCGCTCGGTCAGCGTCGTGCCCGGCGGGGTGCGGGTGGGCGCGTCCGCCGCGGATGTGGCGTTCACCAGCCACACCTGAGCGCTGGCCGAAATTTGCCGGCGTGTCGTGAACCGATCCGGCCCCGGAGGCGTAGTCCATAGCGTGGCAGGCTCGGGATCTGCGGCCCAACCGGGCGCGGTAGCCGATGAGGCATACATTCGGGCGCTCTACGCCGAGCACGGCGGAGCGCTCCTTCGTTATTCGCTGCATCTCACCGGAGGTGACCGGCAGCGTGCGGAGGACCTTGTACAGGAGACCGTCGTCCGGGCCTGGCGGCACCCGGAGGCGCTGGCTGACCGGCCGGCCCGGCCGTGGCTGTTCGCGGTGGCGCGCAACCTCGCCGTCGATGCGTACCGGGCCCGGCAGTCACGGCCGCCTGAGGTGGGCCAGGGCGCGCTTGAGCTGGTGCCTGCCGCCGACGAGGCCGACCGGGCGCTCGAATCGTGGGCGGTGGCGGACGCGCTCGCGGCCCTGCGGCCCGACCATCGCCGG
>JBEKCN010000965.1:0-2628 GCA_050014855.1 Streptosporangiaceae bacterium
CGGCAAGACCGAGCTCGCCAAGTCGCTCGCGGCGGCGCTGTTCGACACCGAAGACAACATGGTCCGGATCGACATGAGCGAGTACCAGGAGCGCCACACGGTGAGCCGCCTGCTCGGCGCGCCGCCGGGCTACGTCGGCTATGAGGAGGGCGGCCAGCTGACCGAGGCGGTCCGGCGCAGGCCGTACTCGGTGGTGCTTTTCGATGAGGTGGAGAAGGCGCACCCGGACGTCTTCAACGCGCTGCTGCAGGTCCTCGACGACGGGCGGCTCACCGACGCGCAGGGCCGTACCGTCGACTTCCGCAACACCGTCATCATCATGACCTCCAATATCGGCTCGGAGTACCTCCTGGACGGCGTCACGTCCGAGGGGGAGATCAAGTCCGACGCCCGCGACCGGGTGATTAGTTCCCTGCGCAGCCATTTCCGCCCCGAGTTCCTCAACCGCCTGGATGACATCGTGCTGTTCAAGCCGCTCACCCAGTCGGAGATCGAGCGCATCGTGGACCTCATGTTCGACAGCCTGCGGGAGCGGCTGGCCGCCCGGTCGCAGACGGTGGAGCTCACCGAGGAGGCCCGGCGGCTCATCGCCGAGCAGGGCTTCGATCCCGTGTACGGGGCCCGTCCGCTGCGCCGCTTCATCGCGCGCAACGTGGAAACCCGGATCGGGCGCGCGCTGCTGGCCGGCGACGTCAAGGAGGGCGCCGTCATCCGGGTAGACGCGGCCGAGGGCGAGATCACCGTCAGCTACCAGAACTCCGGGTGAGCAAGGCTATACAACTGTCAGCTTGCACAGTTGACTCTTGCTCAGTTCCTCCCGACGGACGGTCCGAGTGATGTTCCATCGCGATAACGCCTTAAGAAGCGCAGACCTTCGCTAGGTCATCGAACTAACGGCCTCTGTGCTTCCAACCATTCCCGGACCACGACATACTCCTGCGGCCCATTGGTGCTTGACAGTTCGAATGTGGATCGATTCACTGTGAGCGCTATTCGTCGGTCCTCACGACGGCGGAGCCAGTCCCGTAGTACGCCGAGCATCTGAGCAATTTCTGGCGAGCCCGAACAGGTCACCACAAGCGTAGCCAGCGCTAGGCTTACTCCCGACTTGGCCCCGTGCGGACCCGCTTCTGTAGCTCGTTCTACTGCTAGATCCCGGCCAGCCAACTCCGTTAGGAGACTACGAGCGAGTCCGTCCAGCCGCAGATCATCTGCTCCGTTCTCTGATATCTCTACGCAGACCGTCAGAGCCGCTGCTGACACTAGAGCACCCCCGCAATATCGAGGAAGAACCATATTACAGGCGCCAGCTCATAGGTGTGTGCTCAGTGACCGGTCGTTAGGTGGATCACACCGACGTCCGACAGTCCGTTGAGCACCAGTTGCACTCCGAGCGCGGCCAGCAGGAAACCAAACACCTTCTCGGTGACCAGCATCCGGCTCGCGTCCAGCTTGCTTCTGACCTGCACCGCCCAGCGGAAGACTACGACGTCGAGCGCGAGCACCGCGACGAGCAAACCGACCGCGACAGCGAGCACGGCGATTGAGCTTGCCTCTGCCGACAAGGTGACCAGGACGACGATCCCGGCCGGGTTGAGCAAGTAGGGCACCGCCAGCGGGAAGACGGCGACCTGCATCGGGTCCCGGCCTTCGACCGAGTGATCGCTGCCATTGCCGGTCTGCTGGCCGAGCACCATGGTGACCGCGATGATCAGCAGGATGATGCCGCTCGCGACGCCCAGCGCACCCGGCGAGAAGTGCAGCAGCCTGGTCAGCAGGCCACCGAGGATCAGCAGGACCGCGGCCACGGTGGCGGCGGTGGTCAACATCTTGCGCAGGACACGGCGCTTGGTGCCCTCCGGCATGTCCGCGGTCGCGTCAAGGAATGGCACCAGCGCGATCTTGGGTCCGATCCCGATCAGGAGGAGCAGGAAAGTGTCGATGACGAAGGCGGCGTCCAGCGATTCGAGGTCTTTCATCCCGGCTCCGTCCTGCGGGCCTGCAGATCCGCGCTGACACTGGTTGCGGCTGACCGCTGGCAGCCGCCCGGACCTACGGGAATTGAGGCCTACTCGCCGACGGTCACATCTGCCATGAGAACTCTAGATCACCAGAGTCCACCGAGTGAACGGGACGCTTCAGACGCGCCAGGAGATACTTGCCGAGCAGCAACTCGAGGAGCAACGTCGCCGTACCACCTCGGACAGTGCCATACCCACATTGACCATATCGTTGCGGCTAGCCTCAATACCGAGGAGTTAGCGACCGCACGGCGCCGTCCGGCCGCCCGCCCACACCCAGATCGGGTGCGCTGTCCAGGTGGCGGATGAGGAATCCAGCAGCTCGCGAGGGATTGACGGCGGACCGTGACGGCGGGCCGCTGCTGGCACTGGCGCGGGGAACCGATGCCCCGGGGTCGGCCGGATGCCCCGTCGCACCATTCCCTGGATAACCCATGGGGGTCCGGAGGGGGCTGCGGGTGGCCGGTCAGAGCAGGCCGAGCAGACGGGCCCGCTCGACCGTCTCGGCGCGGGTGGAGACCCCGAGCTTGGCGTAGATGTTCTTCAGGTGCGCCTTGACCGTGTTCACCGACATCAGGCATTCGCGGCCGATCTCGGCGTTGGTGAG
>JBEKCN010000966.1:0-2626 GCA_050014855.1 Streptosporangiaceae bacterium
TTGCCTCAGAACGTGTTCCTGGCGGGCAACCTTATCCACGCATTATTAAACACTTTGGTGTAGTAAAGACTGAGCAAGAATTATCTAACTTAAAAATTATAGCACAACAATATTTGGATTCTATCATTGCAAAAAATGATAATGTCATCCCAGCAACAATACCTACAGAGCCTAAAATTCTCACTATTAGGGCTAGCAAAGATATAACTTCTTGTTCTTGCGAAGTAATTGGTTTTAAAGATCTTTATGGCAAACTATTTAAAAAAATTTTTATTGATACTGGTTTGCATAATATAAGTAATACTATGTTAGGTGAACTTGCAGTAATGAGGATCATTAAGCCTAAAAGTAAACTTTATACTGCTAATATATCCAACAATTTTGGATATGCTTTAAATGTAGACAGAATTTATAAATTTATGGATCGTATTACTGATGAAGTAATTTCTAACATAAAAACTATTAGTTACCAAAATACTAAAAAATTATTATCTGATGATGAACAACAATTAGAAGTATTATTTTACGATCTAACTACCATATATTTTGAAGTTAATAGTCAAGATGAATTAAGAGATTTTGGTTTTTCTAAGGATGGTAAGCATCAACATGTACAAATTGTTTTAGCGATTATTGTTACCACAAGTGGATTACCTATAAGTTATGAAATTTTTCAAGGTAATACTTATGAAGGGCATACATTAATACCTACCATCTTAGAGTTAAAAAAGAAATACAATATTAATCGTATAGTTTTAATTGCTGATAGTGGTTTAATTAATAAAGCTAATATAGCTGCACTAAATGAAGCTAAATTAGAATATATCATAGGTGCCCGCCTAAAAAACAGTTCTAAAAAATTGTTAGAATCTGTATTTGAAGAAGATGGATTTGTTAGTTTAAATAAGGATATTAAATATAAAATTTGTAATTTTGATAAGTCTGTAGATCAATTGATCATTTATCATAGTATTAAAAGAGCAAAGAAAGATGCTTACGATAGAGAGTTAGCTGTTGAAAAAATCAAAAAGCATGTTGGCTGTAGTGCAAAAAATAAATTAGCTGGGGTATTGCGTAAACCATATGTAAACATTACAGAAGATAGCTATGTTAATATTGATGAAGATAAATTAAAAGAAGCAAATAAATTTGATGGTTACTTTGCGATACAGACAAACATAGCAAAATGTGACCCTAAAGATATTTTGGATAATTACAGAGGCTTATACCAAATAGAACAAACTTTTAGAATTAGTAAATATAATTTAAAAATTAGACCGGTATTTCATTATAGCCCACATAGAGTTAAGGCTCATTTTGCAATATGTTATGTTGCGTTAGTCTTAGTAAGAACTTTAGAATTTAAAACCAAACAGAAAGATACATATATACCGATAGAACAACTGCATGAATTATTACTAAAAGTTTCTACGCTTAAAATTGCTAGTAACGGAAAAGATTTTAAATTAACTACTGATTTTCCTAAAGAATTAAAAAGTATTTATAAATGTTTTGATATTAAAGAACCAGCTAAGTTTGTAAACTTATAAATTTTGTAGAGCCTCGCGGATTGAAAAAAAGCCCGTCGTTATTGATTTTTTTGAAAAAAAGTTCCGAAGTCAAGAAATTTTGTAAGAATACGTTCATTTTTTTCTTGCTGGTTACCATGAGCAAAGCCTGCTCTTTGTTCTGCTATAACTATTAGAGGTACAAATATTAAAGAAGCGCGTTCAACAATTTCTATTACTTCAGGGATGTTATGGCATAAATCTGTATATCTATTAGAATCGATAACTATTTTCATAGCCATAATGATTGATCAATTTGATGTTGTCTTTTGATTTCTGTTTCTATTAAATCAGCTTCTTCATCTGATAAAGTTCCTACAATATCAGAGAGATCTATCTTATATTTAAGAGTTTGCCCACACCCATTAGCAAGAGCTTCTATTGCAACTTGGTTAAAACTTTTTCCGCTTTCTTTTGTTTTTCGTTTTAACTCTAAATCTACTTCTTTTGGAATGTTACGCAATGTGTATTGTTTTATAATATTCTTCTTCATGTATACATTGTATACTGCATTAACATATAATGCAACTAGCAAATTTTAATTCTTGGGTTTTTAGTATTTTAGGAGTTGAAAACTCCAAAAATACAGTTAAAATGGAGTTATGTATTCCAGATTATTACATTTGCCTTTACAAGAATCCCGTAGTTTTTTTCTTTTTGGTCCAAGAGGAACTGGGAAAACTAGCTGGATTAAAAATCAGATCCATGGAGCTATTTATTTAGATTTATTAAAAAGTGAGACTTATTTATTATTGCAAGCAGATCCAGGGCGCTTAGAAAATTTAATCCCACCCAAATTTTCTGGATTAATTGTGCTTGATGAAGTACAAAAGATACCTGCTTTATTAAACGAAGTGCATCGTTTAATCGAATCTTTTAATTATAAATTTGTTCTAACAGGCTCTAGCGCTAGGGCTTTAAGGAAGAAGGGGGTTAATTTATTAGCAGGTCGAGCCAACACTTACTCCATGTATCCTTTAACAGTACAAGAATTAAAAGAGGATTTTAATTTAGAAAAATCTTTGCAGTATGGTCATTTACCAAGTGTGTTTTCTCGT
>JBEKCN010000967.1:0-2621 GCA_050014855.1 Streptosporangiaceae bacterium
CAGGTCTCAAGGTCGCTGAGGTAGCAGTTGAACAGCACGTTGGCGAAGGTCGTCACCCCCTTGTTCCCCAGTACGTAGGCGTAGGAGTAGGCGTTGTGACTGCCGAACATCCTCGTGCCGTACACCACCTCGGCCTGACCGGCTATCACCGGCGCGAGCAGCGAGGGGATCTCGGTCGGCGTGTATTCCAGGTCCGCATCGCACATGATCACGTAGTCGCCGGTGGCGACCGTGGCGGCGGTCAGGATCGCGGCCCCCTTGCCCTGGTTGCGCTCGTGCAGGTGGACCTTCACCCGCGGGTCGTCCCCGAGGGACTGGTACAGATCCCTGGTCCCGTCCGTGCTCCCGTCGTCGACCACAACGAGCTCCATCTCGCACGGAAAGTCGACATTGAGGACCTCCTTTATTGCGGAGGCCAACGTGGCACGTTCGTTGTAAACGGGCATAAGAATCGACAGCTTCACGATGGGTACCCTACGCGGGATACCGCGCTGAGGGGTAGGAGCCGTACAAACCGGATACATTGCGGCCAACCCGATAGATTTCGGCCCACAGGTTCGTTGTGCCCGCGGTGGCGGGCCGTCGGAAGGAGGCTCGGTGAGCCAGGACTCGGTGCGAGGTCGTGGCCGGGTGTCGGCCGACGGATCCCGGCGGATCCTGGTGACGGGGGGCTCAGGCTTCATTGGGTCGCACCTGTGCCGGCGCCTGCTCGGCCAGGGTCACGATGTGCTCGTGGTGGACAACTTCTACTCGAGCACCCGGCACAACGTGACCGACCTGCTCGGCGAGCCGCGGTTCGAACTGATACGCCACGACGTGACGTTCCCGCTCTACGTCGAGGTCGACCAGATCTATCACCTGGCCTGCCCGGCCTCGCCGGTGTTTTACCAGCGGGATCCGGTGCAGACCACGAAGACCTGCGTGCACGGCTCGATCAACATGCTCGGGCTGGCCAAGCGGCTGGGCGCGCCGATCCTGCTCGCCTCGACCTCGGAGGTGTACGGCGACCCGGCCGTGCACCCGCAGCCGGAGTCGTACTGGGGCAACGTGAACCCAGTTGGCGTCCGGTCCTGTTACGACGAGGGCAAGCGGTGCGCGGAGACCCTGTTCTTCGACTACTACCGCCAGCACCAGCTGCCGATCAAGGTCGCGCGGATCTTCAATACGTACGGCCCGAAGATGCTGCCCAATGACGGCCGGGTGGTGTCGAGCTTCATCGTCCAGGCCCTGCGGGGCGACCCGCTCACGATCTTCGGGGACGGCTCGCAGACCAGGTCGTTCTGCTACGTCGACGACATGGTCGACGGCCTGATCCGGCTGATGAACGCGCCGCGGGAGGTCACCGGCCCGGTCAACCTCGGCAATCCTGGTGAGTTCACGATGCTCGAGCTGGCCAAGAAGGTCCTGGCGCTGACCGGCAGCGCCGGTGCGATCGAGGAGCGCCCGCTGCCGTCCGACGACCCGGTGCGCCGCAAGCCCGACATCGGCCGCGCCCGGGAACTGCTGGGCTGGGAGCCGGCCGTCCCGCTGGAGGAGGGCCTCAAGCGGACGGTCGAATACTTCCGCCACGCGAAAGGAGCCTCGGACTGACCCTCCCACCTACCTGGTAGCGGGCGTTCGGCCGCATCCCCGGGGCTAATGCCGTGTGCCGCGCCCGCCCGGCATCTTGGCGGGTAGGCTGACGGCTCCTGCCACTAGGTCACGAAAAGGCTGCATTCGGTAACCTGCCCGGAGGTGCCATATTAGCCCCCGTATGCCATGATCTCGGCAGTGAACGGCGGCGGGAGAGGTCTGGATGACCGGGCGGGATGAGCAGGAACGACTGGACAGATGGCAGGAGCTGGGTATCCGCACGGATGTCGCGCATCCGGCCCGGGTTTACGACTACCTCCTCGGCGGCAAGGACAACTTCGCTGCCGACCGGGAGTTGGCCGAGGCTAACCTGCGGATCTTGCCGCAGACCCTGGACAGCGCTCGCGCCAACCGCGAGTTCCAGGTGCGCGCGGTCCGGTTCCTGCGCGACAGCGGGATCCGCCAGTTCCTCGATGTCGGGACTGGGCTGCCGACCAGCCCCAACACGCACGAGATCGCCCTGGACGGCTGCCCGGGCGCCCGCGTCGTCTACGTCGACAACGACCCGGTCGTCTTCGTGCACGCCGAAGCGCTGATGGCAGACAATCAGGCGATTTCAGTGGTCCGGGGGGACCTGCGGGACGCGGACGCGATCCTCGGCGCCGCGGAGGAACACCTGGACTTCAGCAAACCGGTGGGGCTGCTGTTCATCGCCTGTCTGCACAACATCCCCGACTCCGACGATCCGCCCGGCATTGTCGGCCGCTATCTGGCCGCGCTCGCGCCAGGAAGCTATCTGGCCATCTCACACGTCACTGACGAGTTCGCCCCCGAGCGGATGCGGGCCGTCACCGCCGAATCCGCGCGGCGCGGCGCCACGTTTATCGGGCGCGGCAAGGACGCCATCGGGCGCATGTTCAACGGCAGGGAGCTGGTCGATCCCGGGCTCGTGCTTATCTCCTACTGGCGTCCCGACGGCGGCCAGCCCGACTACAACGCGGACCGGGTCTGGGGCTACTGCGGCGTCGTGCGGACATAAGTCCCGGCAG
>JBEKCN010000968.1:0-2617 GCA_050014855.1 Streptosporangiaceae bacterium
TGTCTCACTGATTCCGGCCCATTGCGGCTCGGGTCTCAGTATTGTTTGCCCCGGCTGTTCGGCACCATCCGCGATGACGCCGCCCGCGGCATGTCCATCCGGCAGATCGCCGCCCGCTACCACGTTCATCGCCGCATGGTCCGCCAGGCACTCGCCGCACCCGTCGGCCCGCCGCCCCGCAAGCAGGCAACCCGGCCAGCACGAGCTATCGACCCCATCCGGGATGTCCTGGACAAACTGGCCGGCGAGCCCCTCACCATCTGGGAGATCTGGGCGACCGTGACCGACGAGCACGACTCCGACGCCTCATACGCGGCCATCAGGGACTACATCCGGAACCGCCGCCTTGCCAGGCAGCCCGGACCGCCCCCGGATCAGGTCACAGCCCGAAGGCGACATCGCCCCGGGAGCGGCTTAGTGCGCGGCCAGGCGGACGCTCACCTGGGAGCCGAGTTCGCGGAATCCCACGGCACGGGCGATGCGCCGGGATTCCCAGGATCGTGCCCGCCATTGCGGAAGCTTTCCTTCCTCGAGCGCGCGAGCGACGGCCGCTGACGCGGCGGCACGGGCCAGGCCGCGGCCTCGCGCTGCGGCGGCCGTCAGCACGCTCAGGTGCGCCGTGCCGCAAGGCCAGTCGGAGTAGCCGGCGGCGGCAACGACCTGGCCATGCTCGCGGACAGCGAAGGCCGGCGAGGTGATCTCCCGCATGCCGCTCTCCTCAACGTCATCGGTTTCCGCTGCCGCCAGGAACTGCCTGAAACCGGGGTGATCCAGGTCCACCTGCCCGGTGATGGCGTCACCAAGCTGGGGACGGAAGTCCGGCTGGTCCAGGTAGGCCAGGGCCGCCGGCCCGCGGATCTCGGCAATGCGCAGCCTGCGGCTTAGTACTCCGGTGTCGGTGAGCGAGGCGGCAGGCAGACCGCTCAGAGCCTGGCCGACAAGGCGAGCGGTCCCTTGATCGGGCGCGGTGGCGAGGGCGGCGTCGCCGATGACCACGATGCCGGCCCAGCCGGGCGGGCAGAGATACGACCGGGGCGACACGGCGACGCTGACAGCGGGAGCGAACCCGGCCGCCGTCCCGGCGAGATACTCCCACAGCTCCCTGGCCCTGGGAATCAGCACGGCCACGGGCCGTGCTCAGAGTAAGGCGCGCGGCAAGCGGTCAAACCCACGAATAACAACCCTACTGAAGCAGAGCCGGCACCATATCTAACGAGCAAGCACAGCCCCAGTTCTCACACATCCGCTGTCACCGGCTGCCTTCCTTGAGACCCAGGCCGCAATGGGCCGGAATCAGTGAGACAGGGCCGACTTACCGGAGACGGGACAGAGAGCTGACTCCGCTTCTTTCTCGCGTGCGGGGCCTTTCCTGGGGCGGCGGTGAGGACGGCGGCTCCCCACCTCTGGCTCTGGGGGGCGAGTTCTGGCCCGGTCTGTGGTCAGCGCTGGCCGCGCCTGTGGTGCGGTAGGGGCGGGTTTGGTTAGTTCTGGCCTCACCGCGGATCCCGCACGGGAATCCCTTCATCGCCCAAGACCACTGAAGCCGGGCGGGCCAATTCGGCTAGGCCGGCTCGCCGAGGTCTCGCGACATCCAGCCGGGTGTGTCGAAGCGCACGGGCAGGGTGCCGACCAGCTCTGCCAGGTGCGTCTCAAGGTTCTCGAGCTCGGCGGGACCGATTTGCCGCTCCCATTGATCGCGCAGCTCGTCGAAGATCGCTTCACCTGCGCGCAGCACCTCGAAGCCGAGCGGGGTGACCTGAAGGCGTTTGCGGCGGGCGTCGCGGGGGTCCGGTTCACTTGCCACGTATCCGCGCTCCTGCAGCACTGCGATCGTTTTCGCCGCTGCCTGCTTGGAGACGGACAGGCGGCGGCCTAGTTCTGAGGCGTTGTCGGCGCCGGCGGCGATAGCCCGCATGGCGAAGTCATGGACGGGACGCACATCGTCGTAGCCACGGCGGGCCAGTTCGTCTATCGCGGCGTCCACCAGTGAGCGGAAGCCTCCGAGCAGGAGCAGGGCGAGATCGGCGCCAGAGCGGGACATGGGAGAAGGCTACGGCAGCGGCTGGACAAAGACAACCAGGTTGACTAGTGTCAAAGACATCCAGGTTGTCGAAGTCGAGTCCGAGGAGAAAAGGATGGACGTCACACCAGCTGGTCCCGCGCTGCCGGGGATCACGCACCACTACGCGGAGGTCAACGGGACCAGGCTGCACTACGTCGCGGCGGGAGCCAGCGGCTCTCCGGTCCTGGACGACCAGCCAGAGCATCCCTGGCGTGGCCGACACGATCGAGGCCCAGGTCGGCCAGGGCGGACTGCAATACCTGGACTACCAGGGTCAGACCGTCCCCTGGTAGCGCATACGGTCCGCTACTGACGGCCTGGAGGACATCAACGTGAAGATCCTGGAGGACATCAACGTGAAGATCATCGCGATCGAAGAACACTGGAACAGCGTCAATATCCGTGACGCGCTCGACCGCCTGCAGGGCGCGGCGCGAGACGAAAGCGTCGCCTTCAACACCATCGGCGACAACCAGGCCCGGCTCGAGGACACCGGCCAGGGCCGCGTCGAGGCGATGGACGCCGCCGGGATCGCCGTCTCGATCTTGTCGGTCG
>JBEKCN010000969.1:0-3013 GCA_050014855.1 Streptosporangiaceae bacterium
CACATCCTGCTCGGCCTGATCAGCGAGGGCGAGGGCGCCGCCGCGCAGGTGCTCGTCAAGCTGGGCGCTGACCCCAACCGGGTCCGCCAGCAGGTGATCCAGCTGCTGGCGGGCTCCCAGGGCAAGGAGCCAGCCGCCGCGGGCGCGCCGTCCGAGACGGCGCCCTCTGCTTCCCTCATACTCGACCAGTTCGGCCGCAACCTGACCGCTGCCGCGCGCGAGGGCACGCTCGATCCGGTGATCGGCCGGGAGAAGGAAATCGAGCGGGTCATGCAGGTGCTGTCCCGGCGCACCAAGAACAACCCGGTGCTGGTGGGCGAGCCCGGCGTCGGCAAGACGGCTGTCGTGGAGGGCCTGGCCCAGAAGATCGTCAGGGGCGAGGTGCCGGAGACCATCAAGAACAAGCAGCTCTATACCCTCGACCTGGCCGCGCTGGTGGCCGGCTCGAGGTACCGGGGCGACTTCGAGGAACGGCTGAAGAAGGTCCTGAAGGAGGTCAGGACGCGCGGGGACATCATCTTGTTCATCGACGAGCTGCACACGCTGGTCGGCGCAGGCGCGGCCGAGGGCGCGATCGACGCCGCCTCGATCCTCAAGCCGGTGCTGGCCCGCGGCGAGCTGCAGACGATCGGCGCGACCACGCTGGATGAATACCGCAAGCACCTGGAGAAGGACGCAGCGCTCGAGCGCAGGTTCCAGCCGGTCCAGGTGGCCGAGCCGACGATCGCGCACACCATCGAGATCCTCAAGGGCCTGCGTGGCCGCTACGAGGCGCACCACCGGGTGTCGATCACCGACGACGCCCTTGCCGCCGCCGCGCAGCTGGCGGACCGCTACGTCAGCGACCGGTTCCTGCCGGACAAGGCGATCGACCTGATCGATGAGGCGGGGTCGCGGATGCGGATCCGCCGGATGACCGTGTCGCCGGGCCTGCGCGAGTACGGCGAGAAGATCGCCCAGGTGCGCCGGGAGAAGGAGTCTGCCATCGACTCCCAGGACTTCGAGAAGGCCGCCGCGCTGCGCGACACCGAGAAGCAGCTGACCGGGAAGAAGGATGCCGGGGAGAAGGAGTCGAAGGCCGGCGACATGGACACCGTCGCGGAGGTGAACGCGGAGCTGATCGCGGAGGTCCTGGCGACCGCCACGGGCATCCCGGTGTTCAAGCTCACCGAGGAGGAATCGCAGCGGCTGCTGCGGATGGAGGACGAACTCCACAAGCGTGTCATCGGCCAGAACGTGGCCATCAAGTCGCTGTCGCAGGCCATCCGGCGGACCAGGGCCGGGCTGAAGGACCCGAAGCGGCCCGGCGGCTCGTTCATCTTCGCCGGCCCGTCCGGGGTCGGCAAGACCGAGCTGTCCAGGACGCTCGCGGAGTTCCTGTTCGGCGATGAGGACGCGCTGATCCAGCTGGACATGAGCGAGTACATGGAAAAGCACACGGTGTCGCGGCTGTTCGGCTCCCCGCCCGGGTACGTCGGATACGAACAGGGCGGGCAGCTGACCGAGAAGGTGCGCCGCAAGCCGTTCTCCGTGGTCCTGTTCGACGAGATCGAGAAGGCTCACCCGGACATCTTCAACTCGCTGCTGCAGATCCTCGAGGACGGGCGGCTCACTGATGCGCAGGGCAGGGTGGTCGACTTCAAGAACACGGTGATCATCATGACCACCAACCTGGGCACCCGGGACATCTCCAAGGGCGTCTCGGTCGGCTTCGGCACCGCAGGGGAGTCGCGCGGCTCGTATGACCGGATGAAGACCACGGTGCAGCAGGAGCTGAAGCAGCACTTCCGGCCGGAGTTCCTGAACCGCGTCGATGACACGATCGTGTTCCACCAGCTGGCGAGGGAAGAGATTCTCAGCATCGTGGACCTGATGATCGCCAAGGTGGATGAGCGGCTCAAGGACCGGGACATGAGCCTTGAGCTGCTGCCTGCGGCCAGGACGCTGCTGTCCGAGCGGGGCTACGATCCGGTGCTCGGTGCCAGGCCGCTCCGCCGCACGATCCAGCGGGAGATCGAGGACAACCTGTCCGAGAAGATCCTGTTCGGCGAGCTGAGGGCCGGCCAGATCGTCACGGTCGATGTGCAGGGCACCGGGCCGCAAGCGCGGTTCACGTTCGAGGGCGTGGCCAAGCCCGAGGCCGTGCCCGATGCGCCGCCCGCGGTGATCTGAGAGCAAGGCGGCCGCCGGCGGAACCGACAGGCACCTGGTGACCCGACCGGCGCCACCAGCGGCGCTGCACCGCCTGGGCCGCCCAGGCCATGCTGTGCCGCCGGCAGGTGGACGTGGTGATGGCTGGCTATCCCCGCCCACGCCGACCGTGACAGCAGCCACGGGGATCACCATCCTTCCGGCGTAGCAAGGGGATGAGGCTCGCCGGTCAGGGCGGCCAGTGCGGCGGAGGCTGCTTAGCCCAGCGACCTGCTCGCCCAGCGCGACAAGCACCCTGCCGTCGTCCATCCGGCCTCGATGTGATCGGCAGCGGTGATGTCGCCTCTAGCGTTCTGCGTTGGGCTGGCGCCAGGCAGAACGGCGGGCCAGCTGGCCTGGCCTTCAGGCGCCGGCGTCAGTGTCGGCGCCGGGCCGCTGGCCTAGCCACTGCGCGTAGGACCTGCCTCCAGTGCGCTGCGGAGCAGGCTGGCGGGGCCGGTCGCCTCGAAGCCCAGGGTCCACCAGTCCTCGCCGCGGGTGCGGACGTCGGTGAGTTCCACCTCGCACCACGGCTCCCCGCCCGGCCCCGGGCCGCGCGCCACGACCTGTCCGCTGGCCAGTGAGAACCCGCTGATGCGCCGTCTCTTGCGGACCGGCCGCCAGCCGGCCGGGGCGCCGCCGTCCGGGCCGGGCGGACTGACGGGAAAGGACCACTTCTGCCAGGACTCCAGGCGGCCGCCGGCCCGGCCCGGCACCTCGAGGATTCCGGGGCGAAAACCTGGCCGACTTCTAACACCACGGGTGCGGAAAGCTCGTGACCGGAACAGGTCAGAACCAGCGAGGAATCGGGAAGCCCGGTACA
>JBEKCN010000970.1:0-2613 GCA_050014855.1 Streptosporangiaceae bacterium
GATCAGCACCGCGGGCCCGATCTCCGGGGCCAGCCACCACATCGCGGCCACGAAGTAGCCGGAGCCCAGCCACCAGCCCCGTACCGCGGCCTCACGCCCCGACGGCGAGCGGCTGATCAGCAGCAGGCCCGGCACCAGCGCGAACCAGGCCAGTACCGACAGGTTAGGAGCCGGGAACGCCAGCAGCGGGAGTGCACCGGCCAGCAGGGCCACCCAGCGGGCAGGCCGGCGCAGGGCCTTAGGCGCGCGGGGCAGAGGCATGCCCCAATTGTCCGCCGCGGCGGGCTTTCACGCGAACTCCCAGGTCACCTCCAGGAGCCGTTGACTAGTTGCTCACGTCAGCCATATCGTTGACTTTGGCAAGGGATCGTTAAGCATGACCAGGGAGGCGACGTGACGGTCACCGGCGACGCGGGACCTCGGCCGGTCACCGGCGAGGCGGTGGCGGCGATGCGGGCCTTCAACCGGCTCTATACCAACGTGATCGGCGTGCTGCGCGGCGGCTATCTCGGCTCGCCGTACTCGCTGACTGAGGCGCGGCTGATCTTCGAGCTGGGGCAGCGTGAGGTGACCGAGGTCGCACAGCTGCGGCGGAGCCTGGACATCGACGCAGGCTACCTGAGCCGGATCCTGGCCCGCTTTGAAGCCGACCAGCTCGTCACCCGGGAACGTTCCGGCGCCGACGCCCGTCGCCAGGTGATCGCGCTCACCGAGGCGGGCCGCACCATCCAGGCCGGGCTGGACGCCCAGGCGGCCGGGCAGATCGGCACGCTGCTGGCCGGCCTGAGCGGCCCCGCGCGGCGGCGGCTGCTCGCGGCCATCCGGGAGGTCACCGGAGTGCTCGCGGGCGCGGACCGGCCGCGCTCCTACGTCCTGCGGCCGCCCCGGCCGGGCGAGCTGGGCTGGGTGGTGCAGGCCCAGACCGCGGGCTACAGGCAGCAGTACGGGTGGGACGGGACGTATGAGGCTATGGTGGCGCGGCTCGTCGCCGATTACGCCGAGCACCGCGACCCGAAACGGGAGGCGGCCTGGATCGCCGAGGTGGACGCCGAGCCGGCTGGGTCGGTGTTCTGCGTTCGCAGAAGCGACAAGGTGGCCCAGCTCCGGCTGCTGTACGTGGACGCGTCGGCTCGCGGGCTCGGGATCGGCGCCCGGCTGGTGGAGGAGTGCCTCCGGTTCGCACGGGAGGCCGGCTACCGGGAGATCATGTTGTGGACCAACAGCGTGCTGGCCGAGGCCCGGCGGATCTACCAGCGGGCCGGCTTCAAGCTGGTGGACGAGGCGCCGCACCGGAGCTTCGGCCAGGACCTCATCGGCCAGAACTGGTCCCGCCCGCTCTGACCGGACGGCGCTCCGGGCTCGCCCACGGGCCCCCAGCGGCGCATGAACCCGGCGGCGGCGTCGAGCGAGCGCTCATCCCGGGCACCCGCTGCGCCCGTAAGGATTTCGAAAGACGGAACACCGCGCGCAAGGGGTGGATCCGGAGCAATATGTCCTTCAATTATGACGGTGCGCGAGCAGCCCAGCTGTCCCGCGAGCACGGGCCCGCGCGGGCTCGGCGACCGGGACATTGACGGCATGCTCTTCATCGCCGAGATGTACGCCGTGCAGGTCGACCTGCTGGCCGTCGTGCTCGGCGGCACTGTTCCGCGTGCCCGCGCCGCCGCGACCCGCTGGCGGCGGCTCGGGTATGCGGAGTCCGGCCGGTTCGGGCCCGGCCCCTCCTGGGTCTGGCTGACTCGCGCCGGCCTGGCGGCGTGCGGCCTGCACTACCCGCCCATCTCCCCCGCGCTGTCCCGGCTCGCGCATACCCGCGCGGTCGCCACCGTGCGGCTGGCCTTAGCGGCCAGGGCGGAATACCAGCAGGCGGGGGCGTTCTGGCGGAGCGAGCGCCGGCTGCGGGTCCGGGCGGGCAGCCGGGCCGGACTGCGGGAGCATCTGCCGGACGGCGAGGTGCACTGGCCGGACAGCGCGGCGGTGCCGTGGGCCGGGGAATGCTGGGCCATTGAGGCGGAAGTGACCCGCAAGACGGTCAGCCGGACCACCTCGGTCATGCGGGAGCTGCTGTCCCGGACCGGTGACTACGGCTGCGCGGCCGCCGACACCGCGGTACCTGGCCGCCCGGCTCGGCACGCCCGGGTCCTGTACGTCTGCTCGGCCGGAGCCCGGCCCACCGTGCTGCGGGCCCGCGACGCGCTTGGCCCGCTGGCGGCCCGGATCGAGGTCCGGGACCTGCCCCGGTACGCCGCCCTGACCGTTGCTCCGGACGCCGCCGGGGCGTTTCCGAGGACCGGCGGGGAGCGGGCATGCTGATCCGCCAGTACGTGGCCCTCCTGCTCCTGCGCGCCGTGGCCCGGACGCTGTGGCGGCTGATCAAGGCGATGGCGGCCGCGGCAGTGATCATCGCGGCGGCCCCCGTGTCGCTCGTCGCGGCGGGCGCGGCAGTGACCGCCTGGGCCTGCGGCTGGCCGCCCCGGCGGCTCTACGGCGCGGCGCTGTGGTGCCTGCCGATGGTCGCGGTGTGGCTGGCGGCGGCCGCGTTGTCCGCCCCGGGCTCAGCGGGGGTACCGTCCGGCCCGGCCTGGTACCGGGTCGCGGGCGCGCCGTACGACG
>JBEKCN010000971.1:0-2610 GCA_050014855.1 Streptosporangiaceae bacterium
CGCACCGCCGAGCACACCTGATCCCATCCCGCTGGCTTCCTGCACGCGGCACGGTGGGTACGGCGTTCTCCGGCGAGGACCTGCTCTCGCTGATCTACTTCTACGAGGCCAACCCCGATGCGGTTATAGAATCGCTGCCCGCGCCGATCGGGCGGGCCAGTTTCCCCCGGTCGTCGCGCACGAGTACCTGGGCGCGAAGCTCGACGCCATCACCGTGACGTGAGCCGAGGCGGTTAGACGCCGCGCTCGGCTGTCAGCCGGCCCGCGGTGACCGCGGCTTCCAGGCTGGCGCGATCGCGCTCGTTCTGGTCGGCGTAGGCGGCGGCGAAGTCGGCCACCGCCTGATCGAAGACGTCCGAGCCGCCGAGGTAGGCCGCGATGGCGATGCTGTCCCCGGAGCGGGCGTGCGCCCGGGCCAGGGTCTGCCCGCACAGCTGTCCGTAGCTTCGCATCACGCGCGGCCGCATGGCCTCGACGACCGGCGAGTACTTCCAGTCGCGCAACTGGCGGATGTAGCAGTCCCCGACGCCCGCGCCGGGCGCGGCCGGGGAGTGCCAGCCGAGGAAGATGTCGCTGGCCTCCTGCATGAGCTGCTGCCCGGAGACCACGCGTTTGCCCTGGCTGTGGTAGACGGTGGGCCCGGCGAACGCGCTGAGCACCGACGTGGTGGCCTGCTTGACCTGGAGCACGAGCAGATCCGATGGGTCGCGGCCGGTCAGCAGGATGATCCAGCAGCCCATTCCGACGCTGCCGACCCCGACCACCTTGCGGGCCGCGTCGGCCACCGTGAACCGGCTGACCAGGTGCTGCCGGTCCGGGGCCAGAGTGGCGCGGTAGCGAGCCAGGATGCCGTCGATCCCCGGCCGGGACGTGCCCGGCCCGGGCGATCCTGGCAGGTCGGCGACCGGGACCAGGAGCGGCGGCTTGCTGACGAACCGGGGCTGTCCCTGGACTACATGGATCAGCTCGCTGAGCGCCATCCTTCCGTCCCGGTCCCGGAGCCGGGCCAGGTCGGCCCGGGCGAGCTTTCGTTCCGGCCGGTTCAGTACGTCCCGGTACTGGCGGCGCAGCTCGTCGAGCTCCGAGGGCGCGTACCAGATGCCCAGCTCGGGACGGCCGGCGAAGCCGCCCATCGCGCTGCGATAGCGGGCCACCGCCGCGAGCACGTTGGCGCGCCGCTGCCCGCGGCTGAACCCGTTGCCGCGCCCGGCCACCTCGATGCTCGTGGCCAGCCGCTTGACGTCCCATTCCCAGGGCGCGGGCAGGGTCTCGTCGAAGTCGTTGACGTCGAACACCAGCCGGCGTTCGGGGGAGGCGTAGACCCCGAAGTTGGACAGGTGAGCGTCGCCGCACGCCTGCACGTAGAGCCCGGTGACCGGGGTCCCGGACAGGTCGCTGGCCATGATCAGCGCGGCGCCGCGCAGGAAGGCGAAGGGGGAGGCCAGCATCCGGCCGAACCGGATCGGGAGCAGGCCAGCGATCCGCCCGGCGTCCTGCTGCGTCAGCAGCGCGACCGGATCAGGCCGGGCTGCCGACGGGTGGAACCCCGCATGGCTGCGCCGGGGAACGGCCGCGCGGGCCGCCCGCCCGGCGGCGGCCCGGTCGGCCGGGGTTCGGCCTGACAGGCCGGCCAGGTCCGGCAGTGCGCCGTTGGACACGGCGCGGGTGTCCTGAGCGCTAACCATGTCCCGGCCCCACTGCTTCCTCCGTGGGCCCCGCAGCCGGGGGCCCCGGGGTCGGCGGCGCCTGCGGCTGGGTCACCGGCGGCTGGTCGGGCGGCGGTGCGGTCGGCCGCTGGTTCCAATATCCGGGCCGCCACTGCAGCCCCATCGTGCCCTGCGCGGCCTGCTGGCTGTGTGTCCCGCCGCCCGGCCCCCGCAGGATCTGCGCGATGCCGACGGCCAGCGCCGCGCCCACGGCAGGCCCCACCAGGTAGGCCCACCAGGCGTGCCAGTCGCCGAGCACCAGGGCAGGCCCGAGTGAGCGCGCGGGATTCATCGAGGCCCCGCTGACCGGCGCCCCCCAGAGCCCGGCCAGTGCGATGTAGCTGCCCACCGCGATGGCGGCGAACGCCCCCACCTGCTGAGCTCCGGACGCGGTGCCGAGGATCACGCTGACGAGCCCGGTCGTCAGCACCAATTCCCAGACCATCGCGACCGGCACCGGGATGCCCGGGCCGGGCAGGGTCAGGCCGGCGCTGCCGTGCCGCCCGATCAGCGCCCACAGCAACAGCGTGGCCAGCACCGCGCCGACGAACTGGGCCACGACGTAGGCGGGTACCCGCCTCCAGGGGAAATCGCCGCGCAGCGCAAACGCGGCGCTCACCACCGGGTTGAGGTGCGCGCCCGAGACGGTTCCCATGAACAGGATGATCGCCATCACCATCAGGGCCGGGGCGACCACCCGGGCCGCCGCGGGCACGGCGTGCCCGCCGAACCGCGCGTTCACCATCCCGGCGCCCGCCGCCACCAGGACCAGGAAGAAGGTACCGAGCAGCTCGGCGAACAGCCGCCGCCCCTCGTACCGGTCATCCCAGAAGTTGAACTGCCTGACGATCGAGTTCGGCCGGCCGAGGGAGCCGAGCCCGGACCCCATGCCGGGCCGGCGCTC
>JBEKCN010000972.1:0-2609 GCA_050014855.1 Streptosporangiaceae bacterium
GGGGGGCGCTGTGAGCTGATAACGCCGGGGATCGCCAGCTGCCAAGCGCTGGGAATCCAGCTGCCAAGCGCTGGGGAATACCGCCCAACGTGCAGGGGCCGGGCCCGGCGAGGATGGGATGCGCCGGGCCCGGCCCTCTTGCCACCGGCGGAACTATGACGCGTCCCATACCCCCGGCGGTGCCTCCGGGAGCGCATCAACTTCCCGGTCGTCCCAGGCGGGCCCTGGCCGCAGGTCGTCCTCATGGGCACCCGCCCAGGTGCCCGGCAGCGGGAGTTCCAGGTCCTGCAGGCGCGGCGGTGGGGGGCGGCGGGCGCCGCTGGCCGTCCACGGCGACGAGGGGTGGCCGGGCGGAAGCTTTTCCAGCTCCGCCCGCATCCCGGCGTCGGTGAGCCTGGCGGGCCATTGCTCCGGCTGAGACGTCATGTCGGCCCTACCGCCTTCCGTGTCCCCGCGACCCGCGATGGTCGCTGTGTGCAGTTTGACATCCTCCCCGCCCGTCGTGGGTTGGCGATGAATTCCCCGTCTGACGTGGCGGCCAGCGCAGGCCGGATTGAGGGCAAGCAGCCATCCCCATCCGAACGCCAGGGCCTGCGCCGCCAAAGCTTCGGCATTGGCGAGAACCGAATGCATCGGGCAGGGCGGGCGGCAGACGCCGGAATTCAGCGCCCGGCCCGAAACGCGGGGTCAGCGGGACGCGCCCGCCACGTTGTGGCCGGCCGGGTGCCGCTTGTCGTCCGCCACCCGCCCCGGAACGGAAAAGGTCGTACCCGACCAGCAGCGGACGATGTCACGCATGGACAGCAGTCCGGCCACTTCGCTTCCCTCGACCACGACCAGGTGCCGGAAGCCGCCCTTGACCATGGCCGCCGCCGCATGTTCCAGGGTCCAGCGCGGCGCGGCGAAAACCAGGTCCGACGTGCAGTGCTGCGCGGCCAGTTCGGTGTCAGGATCCTGCCCGGCGCCGATGGAGTCGAGTACGTCTCGCTCGGTGAGAATGCCGACCCCGTCGCCGTCCGGGTCCACCACCACGGCGGCCCCTACGTGCCGCGCTGACATCATCCGGGCCGCATCGCGCAGTGTGTGCGTCGGCCCGATGCTCAGGACCACGCTGGACATGCCGTCTTGTACGTTCATCGTCGATCACCCTGGATGCTTGCGGGACGCGGCGGCACTTTGTGAACTTGTGACCGCCGTTTGGAACAGCATCGATGAAAAGCAGGGCCAGGGCAAGACCCGAGCCCAGGACATCCACAGTTATAGCCGTCTGGTGCGCTTGGCCCATTCAGGGAGCTTTACCCTTTGAGCCGGGCCAGGACCTCGTCGTGCAGATGGCCGTTGGTGCACACGATGCTGCCGCCCTCGGGAGTCCGCACCCCGCTGATGTCGCTGAAGCTGCCGCCTGCCTCCTCCACGATGACCTGCAGGGCGGCGATGTCCCAGAGCGAGACCTCAGGTTCGAGGGACACGTCGACCGAGCCCTCCGCCACCAGGACGTGCGACCAGAAGTCCCCGTACGCGCGGGTCCGCCAGGCCGCGCGGGTCAGACCGAGGAAACCGTCGAGCTTCCCGCGCTGCTCCCAGCCGCCCAGGCTCGAGTAGGACACCGACGCGTCGCCCAGGCTGGTGACACCCGATACCGTGCAGCGGGTGGCCTTGGTCAGGCCCCGGCCCGTCCACGCGCCGCCCCCCGCCGCCGCCCACCAGCGCCGGCCGAGGGCCGGGGCGGACACGACGCCGACGACGACCTCGTCGCCGTCCATGAGGCCGATCAGCGTGGCCCAGACTGGGACCCCGCGGACGTAGTTCTTGGTCCCGTCGATGGGGTCGATCACCCAGCAGCGCGGGCCGTACCCGCTCCGGCCGAATTCCTCGCCGAGCACCGCGTCGCGGGGCCTCGCCCGGCGCAGCACGTTCCGCAGCGAGTCCTCCGCCGCGCGATCGGCATCGGTTACCGGGGTCAGGTCAGGCTTCGTCTCGACCTGAAGGTTGAGCGCGCGGAAGCGCCGGCTGGTGATGTCATCGGCCGCGTCGGCGAGGACATGCGCGAAACGCAGGTCGTCGTCATAACGTGCCACCCGTGAAACGGTACCGTGCCGGCGAGTCCGGTGAGCAGGTAAGCGCCGGCGCGGCGGGGCGGGCACACTAGCAGCATGGGCGATATCAGCCTCAGCAAGCCGGGGGAGTCGGCCAGCCGTGCCGTCGCCGGGCGGCTGGACCGCGAGGAGCAGCTCAAGCCGTTCGTGCGTGACGGCCGGATCATCGCGATGCCCGTCCGGCCCGGGAAGCGGCGGCTGCTGCTCGACTGCGTGGCGCAGGCATTCGAGCCGGGGCTCCGCTTTCCCGAGGCCGCGGTGGACGATGTCCTGAAGGCACTGTGCGACGACCACGCCACCCTGCGCCGGTATCTCGTGGACGAGGGATTCCTGTCCCGGCAGGCCGGCGTCTACTGGCGCAGCGGCGGGACGGTCGACGTCGAGCCTGGCCGCTAGGGCCCCCCGGTTCCGGCGGCTCCGGGACTTTGGCAGACCGGGACTTTGGGAGGTTCCGGGACTTTGGGAGGTTCCGGGACTTTGGGAGGTTCCGGGATTCTGGGAGGCGGGGACTTC
>JBEKCN010000973.1:0-2609 GCA_050014855.1 Streptosporangiaceae bacterium
TCGCCTGGCGACAGGCCCATCGACGTCAGGACCACCAGCGCCGCGTCCACGGCGGCCTGCTGGGACCCTGCGGGGGAGTTCGGGCTGGTCATGGCTGTCCTCCGGGGGCGTGCGGGAGAGCGCCGTGGGCGCGGATGGCCTGGTCCACCACGGCGAGGCAGTAAGCGGCGAGGGCGTCCTGGCCGGGGAGCGCGGCCAGCAGCACCTGGTCGCCTGGCTCCAGGCCGCAGCGGTGGCGCAGCGCGGCCGGGATGGTGATGTAGCCGCTGGCGGGCAGGGTGACCATGCCGCCGGGGTCGCGGCGCGCGGTCACCACGCCCGCGCCGGCGGTAAAGGTCAGCCGGTCACCGCCGGCCCAGCCCAGCGCGGTGATGATGGCCCGCTCGCAGATCCGGCCGGAGGAGTCGATGCGGGCGATCCCGTAGACCACGTCCTGCGGGACTGACCGCACCGGGCGGGCCAGCGGCAGCGGCCGGCCCGCGGCCGGCCGGGCACGCCGCCGGGCAGCCGGGACGGCCAGCGAGGGAATCACGGGAGCGAGAGGCTGCGCGGTCACGGCACCCTCCCAGCGAGGAGGAGGGCAGGGCCAGCCGCGATGAGGGCGGCAAGGCAGCCGGCGGAGGCGGTCAGGCGGTCCGCTTGCGGGGGATTTCCCGCCCCTCCCGGCACTTGAAGCGCCGCTTGACCACGCAGGCCGGTGAAATCTCCCCGGAGGGGGAGATCCCACGGCCGCGTGTTCAAGCAGTAGTGAAACCGGGGAAAACGCGCGGGAATCTGTGTCCGAGGGGGGACTTGAACACGAAAAGCAGTGCGATTACCCCGGATCGGGGTAATCATGCGGCCACGCTACACCGCCGCTGACGCGTGTCAATCATTTACCGCGGAATGGCGGCCGCGGGCCTCAGCGCCATACCAGCACGCGGGCCGGACACTCCTGTGCGCAGTGGCGCGGACACGCCGCCGGCCAGTTCTGCCCGCGGTGCTTGCCGTACGGTGGTGGCCGTGCGGGGTGTGCCGTGGTGGGGTGTGATCTGGCCGGTTGCGGCTCCGGTGCTGCTGATCGGCGGGTGGACGGTTGCCGCCGGGCTGCAGCCACGATCCTTCAACCCGGTAGCGGACACTATCAGCGCCCTGGCGGCGGAGGATGCCGCTGACCGGTGGGTGATGACGTTCGCGCTGCTGGGACTGGGAGCCTGCTACGTTATGACGGCGCTGGCGCTCAGGCCGGCGGCGCTGCCTGGGCGCCTCCTTCTTGCCCTGGGCGGTGTGGCCACCGTGCTCGTGGCGGCGAATCCTGAGCCTGCCGGGAGCGGCTCGCTGCCGCATACGGTCTGGGCCGCGGCCGCTTTCATAGCCCTGGCGGTCTGGCCCGCGGTCAGCCCCGGCCGGGGGCCCTGTGTGCCCTTCGGGCTGCGGCCCGCTGTGTGTGTCAGTGCCACCGCAATGATGGCCGGCTTGCTCGTGTGGTTCTACGTGGAGCTGGGCATGGGGGGCCGGGATCTCGGCCTGGCCGAGCGTGTCCTGGCCGGGGTGGAGGCGGTGTGGCCCCTTGCGGTCATCCTGACCTGTTACTGGAGCCAGTCCCGCGCCCGTACACGGACCCCGGGCCCGGCCGGTGCTGGCCTTGAGGGCTAAGCCGCGTCAGGCCGTTATTCCTTCCCGCGGCAGCACGCCCCGGTTTGCGCCGTGAGGTCGGCTCCCGGGGTCGGAAATGCTTGCCGTCAGCCGGTTACATCTTGCTAGGCTTTATCTATGTAGATTGAATCTATATAGATAGGAAGGCGTATGACGACTGGATTTGCGGGTAGGGGATCGGAGCTCGCGCTGCTGCGTAAGCGGCTGGCCATGATCGCAGAGAGCGGCACTGGCACGGCGCTCATCATCAGGGGCCGTCGGCAAGTTGGAAAGTCGCGCCTGGCGCAGGAGTTCTGCGACCGCGCCGGGGTGCCGTACCTGTTCAGCGCCGCGACCAAGGGCGCGTCGCCTGTCGAAGCCATTGCGGCGTTCCTGGCTGAGCTGCGCGATTCAGCCTTGCCGCGCGACCCTGATCTTGTCCCAGCAGAGCCCACGGCGAGCTGGCCTGACGCGTTCCGTGTCCTTGCCTCCGTACTTCCGGACTCTCCCACCGTCGTCGTCCTCGATGAACTGCCCTGGCTAGCCGAACAGGACGAGACCTTCGACGGCGCCCTGCAGACTGCATGGGACCGGCTGCTGTCCAAACGACCCGTGCTTCTCTTGCTGCTGGGCAGCGACCTGCACATGATGGAACGGCTGACAGCTTATGACCGGCCGTTCTTCGGCAGGGCCGGTAACCTGCTGCTCGGTCCGCTGAATCCCGCCGAGGTCGGGGGCGCACTGAGCCTCTCCGCAGTGGACGCGATCGACGCATACCTCCTGTCGGGCGGGCTGCCCGGCATTCTGCGTGCATGGGCGGATGGCGTCCCAGCACTGCAGTTCGCCGAACGCGAATGCGCCGACCCGGCATCACCGCTGTTCGGTGTTCCGGAGGCCGCGCTGCTTGCGGAATTTCCGGCCCCTGACATCACGCGCAGAGTGATCGAGGCGGTGGGAGGCGGCAACCGGACGCACGCCAATATCGCGGCCGAAGC
>JBEKCN010000974.1:0-2607 GCA_050014855.1 Streptosporangiaceae bacterium
GACCGTCAACTGCTGGCCCATGTACGAGGAATCGCAGCACGGGAGTACGTCCCGAGCCGCACCATATCCGCCGATCTGGCGTAGGACGACGTCAGTCGGCGCAGCTGATCCTGGCGCGTAGATCTGGGTGGTCTGTGCGGGCACTTCAGGCGCTCTTGGAGAAGCTCTCCGAGGGCGCGGACACCAAGCCGGGGCCGACCGCTTGACCAGCGCGGCGATCACCGCGCTGGCGCCGCGGATCGGCACCCGCGCCGCATGCCGGGCCGCCGGGGTAGCGCAGGCCAGCTGGTAACGCTGCCACCGGGCCAGCCCGGCCCCAGCCCGGCGCGCACCGGTGCCGCACCGGGACCGGGCCCAGCCCCGTGCCCTGGCGGCGGCCGAGCGCCAGGCGATCCTGGAGGCGCTGCACTCGGCGCGGTTCGCTGACCTGGCTCCGGCCGAGGTCTGGGCGATCCTGCTGGACGAGGGCACCTACCTGGGGTCCCAATCCACCTTCTACCGGCTGCTGCGCGCGGCTGGCGAGACCCGCGAGCGGCGCCGCCAGGCCACCCATCCCGCCGTCGTCAAGCCCGAACTTGCGGCTGCCGGCCCGAACCAGGTCTGGTCCTGGGACATCACCAAACTGCACGGGCCGGCGAAATGGACCTACTACCACCTGTATGTGATCTTGGATATCTACTCCCGGTATGCCGTGGGCTGGATGGTCGCCACCCGCGAGTCCGCCGTCCTGGCCGAAAAGCTCATCGCCGCCACGTGCACTACACCGCAGCACACTGAAGTACCGACTGAAGCGAATCCGCGAGCTACTCGGCCGCGACCTGAACGACGGGCCGACCCGGCTGAACCTTCACCTGGCCACCAGGGTCTGGCTCACTCTCGAGAGCCTCCACCGGACTGAGTAGGTCATCGTCCGTATGCGTGCCAGCACCCTTGGCGTGCAAGCCGGCGGGCGCTCAACTACGTCCGCAGTGCTTCTGGACAAGACGCTTTACGCCATGCTGAAGGCGCATTCGCGGAGGCAAGAGAACGGTCGGCCTGAAGCGTTCGGCGGACCTCGTCGCGGTGCCGCTCGACGGCGGCGGTGCCGCTGGGGCTGCGGCGGCGTTTCTCCGGCCTGCTCGCCCGCATCTCCCGCAGGCCCGGGACAGTTTGACTGACATAATCAAACTGCATATGGTTATGTCAGTCGAGCGGTCGGTCGTGCGCCACGGCACCCGAACGGGAAGGATGGCGAGTGCGAGGCACTCTGTTCAGGCGAGTTGATGCTCGTGGCTGGCGTGAGCCGCATCGCACCGCATCTGGCATCTCTCGCGACCGTCTCTCACCTCTGTAGTCCGCTACTGACTTGACAGCGATTTGCGGAGCGCACCGGAGCTTCCCCGAGAAACGGAACCACAGTGACCTGGATCGCATCCTCACCCGACGCCCGTCGAGAGCAGTTTGGACGTTTCCTGCTCGGCACAGGCAACATCGGAGGACTCGCCGCGACGACCGGCCGAGGCATTGGCCTGTCCGACCAGGAGGGCCTCAACCTCATCGACCGCGCTCTAGCCGAGGGCGCAAAGATCATCGACACTTCTGACATCTACGCCGGCGGTAACAGCGAACGCGTCGTGGGAATGTGGCGTCAGGCGCACCCGGAGTCTGATGCTCTCATTCAGAACAAAACAGGCGTCATAGCCGACGGACCGGACCTCGCCCCGGAACGAGTGCGCCAGCAGCTCCAGCGCAGTATCGCTGTGCTTGGCCGCGTCGACCTCTACCTCGCGCATACCGTTGATCCGAACACGTTATGGTCTGACTCCCTGCCGGTCTTCAGCACGGCGGTGGAAAGCGGGCACATCCGCGCCTACGGGCTGTCGAACGTCGACGAGGCGGCACTCAGCTCCGCTCTTGAGACCGCCGACCGCCTAGGCCTCATCCGGCCCGAACTTGTCCAGAATGCCTACTCTCTGATCGTGCGCGACGACGACCGATCTGTGCTGCCGCTCGCCGGGGCCGAGGGACTCGCGTACACCCCGTACTCACCACTTGCCAACGGGATCCTGGCTGGCCGTTACAGCAGGGGCGAGCAGCCAGTCAAGGGCACCCGCGCAAGTACGAGTCCTAGGGCACCCGGGCTCCTGGCTAACCCCGCCGTAATAAGCCAGGTCCGCGAATTCGACCAGCTAGCCACAGAGCGGAAGGTCAGCTCCGCCGGTCTGGCACTGGCTTGGGTGACCCATCACCCGCTGCTGACCGCACCCATCATCGGGATCAGTAACACCTCCCAGTGGGAGGGCGTGCATGAAGCTCTGCAGATCGACTGGACGACTGAGCTGGCAGAACGAGTCAACGAGATATTTCCTGCGAACTGACCTCTCCTGGGACGGCGCTTGTCTCGTGTCATATGACGGCCTGACCGGAGTGAGGGGATAGGCATGGAGACGGCATGACCACCACAGCAACCTTCCCGAAAAGTGAGTTCCTGGCTGTCCTCAACATCGTGATTCCAGAGAGCGCCGACCCGGCCGAGGTCGACCGAGTGCGGACCGCGCAAGGTGCCCGGGTCAAGGAATTGACCGCGGCCGGTTACATCCTGCGGCTGTGGAAGCGGGCGGCGGACGG
>JBEKCN010000975.1:0-2599 GCA_050014855.1 Streptosporangiaceae bacterium
ACCGGGCTCCCAGGACGGTTCTGCGGGGACCGGCGGCGCTCAGATACCGGGCCGCCAGGTTCCGGGCCGCCAGATACCTAGCCGCATAGCGAGCTCCCGGGACGGTTCCGCGGGGACCTGCGGCGCTCAGCCTGGCAGCCGGCTAGTACCAGCCGTCGGCCTCCTCGTGGCTCCAGGCGGCGCACGGCGAGCCGTAGGTGCTCTTGATGTAGTCCAGGCCCCAGCGGATCTGGGTGGCCGCGCTGGTCCGCCAGTTGGGGCCGGCACTGGCCATCTTCGAGGCTGGCATCGCCTGCGGGATGCCGTAGGCCCCGGTGGACGGGTTGCTCGCGGTCACGCTCCAGCCGCTCTCGCCGGCCCACAGAGGGTCCAGGCAGGAGAACTGGCTGGCGGACCAGCCGAATGAGCCCAGCATGGCCTGCGCGATCGACTGGGGTGATCCAGATGCAGCGGGCGCGCTGCTGGCTGCCGGCTGCTGGCCCAAACGCTGCTGGCCCGAACGCCGCTGGCCCGAACGCCGCTGGGCCGAACGCCGCTGGGCCGGCGCCTGCTGCGCTGCTTTGCGCGCGGCTTCCCGCTTCGCGGTGAGCTCGGCCTGAGTCTGGCGCTTCGCCGCCTGCGCGACGGCCGCCTGATGCGCCGCCGCCCGAGAAGCGAGCATGGTCGCCATGGCCTGGAGATCCGCGATCAGACTGAAGCGCCGGGCGGCCCGGTGGCTCTGCTGGGTGCCCCGCCCAGCCGCGGTCTGGCCGGAACGGGTGGTGATGGCGCTGAAGGCCGCCCCGCTCGGCGCTCCCGAAGCGGGCGCAGAGCCGGACGGCGAGGCCGCCGCGGCGGTGGAGGCGGCGGTGACCACCATAAGGGTGCCGACCGCCGCGACGATGATGAGCTTGTTCTGCTTCCGGCTGATGATCCGGTGGCGCGACAAGGTGACCTTCCGGTCGATCGCGCGCGCAGCGGAGGGTGCGCGGTCCGCGATGTCGTTCGCCCGTGGCTGCCCTCGTCGCAGGCTGTGCTACGGGGCGATGGCTGGTGGACGTGGCGCGGGTCAGGGCACCGGGCCGCACTCGGCGGCGGTCGTCGCACGAGCTGAGCGCTAACGCGTCTACCATGCCGTATTAATCAAACGAACAATACCCGAATTGCATGTGATATAAATCACAAGCGCGTGCAAATATCTGATCCGGAACTGTCTATACCGCCTCTGACCTGCCCAGATACAGGTCGCTACCATTGCCCTGCGCATCACGAACGAATTACAGTTGTGCGGCGCTGACCACGCCGGATCGCTGAATTTTGTCTGAATTTAGACTGAAAGTTACTTCTCAGGGCAATCGATTTTGTCTATTGAGCTCTCGTAATTAGACGCAAAGTAACGGCACAATCTCGGGGAGTAATCTTACCAATTGATTACGTCGCGGCCGAAACGTGGACATCATGCGTCGACAGACGCTAATGCGGCCTTACCGGCCAGCGCTCCGGCCACAGCGAGACACCCAGCCGCCCTCGCCAGCCGGCCTCGATGAGAAGCGGGCCGCCGCTCAGTAGTAGTTGTTCGCCAGCTCAAAATCCCACGCGGCGCACGGCGACCCGTAAACGTCTTTTATGTAGCCGAGGCCCCATATGATCTGCGTCCGCGGGTCGGTCTCCCAGTCCGCGCCTGCGGAGGCCATTTTGGATCCGGGCAGGGACTGCGGAATGCCGTAAGCACCGCTGGGATTCTCCGCGTCATAGGACCAGCCGCTTTCCCGCTGCCACAGGTCCTGAAGGCACCCGAATTGTGACGTCGAAAAGCCGAAACTGGCCAGCAGCCCGTAGGCGATCGACTGAGCCGTACCGGGATCGGGCGGCGCCACCGGCGGCACCGAGGCCCCGGCCGTGGAGCCGGTGGCATCGCCCGCGGAGGCCGCGCCTGAGGCCGTCTTGCTCGCCGAAGACGCAGCTGAGGCGGGTGACGCCAGCTTCGGCTTGGCCACCACGGTCAGCGTGCGGGACGCCGTGCTCATGACGATCATCTGCTGGCGCTTTTGCTCGAGCAGGGCGACAGTCTTGCTGTTGGGAATTGACTCAATCGCTTCCGCGGCACCGGACGCGCCCGATACGGAAGGCCCCATCACCCAGGCCGCCACCGAGACGGCAGCGACGGCAAATGTGGCGATGCCAGCGGCCGGAAAAATGACTCCACTGCGGCGAACAAAGCGACTGCCTCGCCGCGTACTGGTAGTCCCTGTCCGGTGTCGTGACAAGGCAATCCTTTCCTCAGCCGAACGCACCGGACGGGACTGCCGGTCGCGTAGACCGCTGCGTCTGACTACTGGCAGCGATTCTCGGCTCAGCACCTCACGGGCCCTGGCCATCGCAAATCGCGAATGATGCACGCACATTGGCCGTAGCGGGCCTTGCGGTAAGGGCAATCGCCGTCGGCGACCAACATTGCCAGAAAAGGGGGGAGGGTCCGCAACCGATTCGCTCAGGTTGACGCCGGCGGGTTGACCGCAGCCGCTGTGAGCTTAATCACATCTCACTGCAGGTGCTTTTGTCACGACGATTCGCGACATATCTGCCCCGCTCGCCCGATCCGTGCCCGACCGGGGCGGCG
>JBEKCN010000976.1:0-2595 GCA_050014855.1 Streptosporangiaceae bacterium
CCGAACGGGTGCGGCCCGGCGTGCTCGTGCGGCCCGGCGTGCCCAGGGTGCCCGGGCCCGCCGAACGGGTGCGGCCCGGCGTGCTCGTGCGGCCCGGCGTGCCCAGGGTGCCCGGGCCCGCCGAACGGGTGCGGCCCGGCGTGCTCGTGCGGCCCGCTGTACCCGGGCCCGGTGAATTCCTCATCGTCCGGTCCGCCGTCGTCCGGGCCGGGGTGGGGGCCGCCGAACGGCCCATGCCAGGGGCCATGCGGAAAGCCGGGCGCGCCGGGGGCGGGGCGGCTGCTCGCTGTCCCGCCAGCGTTGTAGACGTTACGCAGCAGCGTGCGGGCGCGGTCAATGGCCTCGGACAGTCCTGCGTCGAAGTCTTCCGCCCCGGATCCGAATCCGTGCATCGTACCTCCACCCGTCAATCTTGAGATACGGTCTCGATATATCTGCACTGTACGTCAGCTGCTCCCCAATGACAAGATATAACTTGTTTCGCGCCGGGCCCCGCAGCGCAGTCTCAATTCGCGCAGAGCGAATCCCCGCCCCTCAGGCCCCCGCCCAGACCGTCTCGCCCCCACACGGCCGGCGCCGTCCCCAGGCGTCCCGACCGCCAGGGGGAAGCTGGCCGTCTGGTTAGGGGGGCACCCACCCCGGGCCGCCGCTCCGGCCCACGGTTAGGGTCGCCTGTAGTGCCATTCGGATCGGAAGCTATGCCCCGGGAGCTATCCATGAGTGCAGGCAGCGAAGGCAGCGAGGCCCGCGAAGCCGGCGCAGGCCGCAAGGCAGACATTGGCGTCACCGGTCTCGCCGTGATGGGCCGGAACCTGGCCCGGAACCTGGCCCGGCACGGTCACGTCGTCGCCCTGCACAACCGCTCGCCGGAACGTACCCGCAGCCTGGTCAAGGAGCACGGCGACGAGGGCACCTTCATCCCCAGCGAGTCCGTGGAAGGCTTCGTGGCCAGCCTGGAGCAGCCCCGCGCGATCATCATCATGGTCCAGGCCGGGCCCCCCACCGACGCGGTGATCGACCAGCTCGTGCCCCTGCTGGACGAGGGCGACATCGTGGTGGACTGCGGCAACGCCCACTTCATGGACACCCGGCGGCGCGAGCACGCGCTGCGGGAGTACGGCCTGAACTTCGTGGGCTGCGGCGTGTCCGGCGGTGAGGAAGGAGCGCTGAACGGGCCGAGCATCATGCCCGGCGGCTCCAAAGAGGCCTACGCGAAGCTCGGCCCGATCCTGGAGTCGATCGCGGCCCAGGTGGACGGCACGCCCTGCTGTACGCACGTGGGGCCGGACGGTGCCGGGCACTTTGTGAAGATGGTGCACAACGGCATCGAGTACGCGGACATGCAGCTGATCGCGGAAGCCTACGACCTGCTGCGGGCCGGCCTCGGGGCGGAGCCCGCCGAGATCGGGGAGATCTTCCGCACCTGGAACGAGGGTGATCTGGACTCCTACCTCATCCAGATCACGGCTGAGGTGCTGTCCCACACCGACGCCGAGACCGGGAAGCCGTTCGTCGACATTGTGCTGGACCAGGCGGAGCAGAAGGGCACCGGGCGCTGGACGGTGCAGAGCGCGCTCGATCTCGGGATCCCGATCACGGGGATCGCCGAGGCGACGTTCGCGCGCTCGCTGTCCGGCCACGCCGACCAGCGAGCGGCGGCCCGGGAGGCGTTCGGCACGGAGCTAACGCCACTCAGCATCACCGACCGGGACAGCTTCGTCGAGGACGTCCGCCGGGCCCTGTACGCGTCCAAGGTCGTCGCCTATGCGCAGGGCTTCGACCAGATCGGCGCGGGCAGCGAAGAATACGACTGGAACATCAACCGCGGCGCGATGGCGACGATCTGGCGCGGCGGCTGCATCATCCGCGCCCGTTTCCTGGACCGTATCCGCACCGCCTACGACGAGAACCCTGCTCTGGGCAGCCTGATGGTCGCCCCGTACTTCGCGGCCGCGATCCGGGACGGCGTGGACAGCTGGCGCCGGGTCGTGGCCCAGGCTGCGTCGGGCGGGATCCCGACACCTGCGTTCTCCTCCTCACTGGCCTACTACGACGGGCTGCGCAAGGAGCGCCTGCCCGCGGCGCTCATCCAGGGCCTGCGCGACTACTTCGGCGCGCACACCTACCGCCGGGTGGACAAGGAAGGCGCCTTTCACACCGAATGGGCCGGCGATCACAGGGAGCACCCCGCCTGACGCGGGCCGCCCGGACGGTTTCTTTGGATCACTGGCGCTGGGCACGCCTGCTCGGGGAGCGCTTGCGGCGAGTACGCTTGCGCCGGTGGTGAAGGGAGAGGCGGGAAGGCACTGACGCGGAGTATCTTCGCATACGTCTAGGACGGACGTTTATCAGCCGACCTGGTCAATAGGCTCTTGCCCACCGTGAAGTGCGCCACAATAGGCATGTCGCGGGCCGTGGGTCCGGGTATGGCGCACGGGCGAGTAAGGTCGCTCCCGGGCAGGGCCCGGGCGTTGTGACCCGCGCCAGACGCGAGGAACGGGAGCGGGTGTGGTGGGTCAGCGATGGTCATGGTCATGAACGCAATCGTGGTGAGCGACGGTGACCTCGAGAACACGTTTGAGGGACGTGATCACG
>JBEKCN010000977.1:0-2595 GCA_050014855.1 Streptosporangiaceae bacterium
CCCGGCAGGCAGCGACAGGCAGATGTTGCCGCCGACCGTGGCCGCATTCCACACCTTGACGGAGCCGAGCAACGCGGCGCAGCAGTGGCCGATCAGCGACGCGGCCGGCCACGGCGGCAGTTGGGCCCGGGCCAGCTCGGCCAGCGTGCAGGTCGCCGCGATCTCCAGGCCATCCGGGCGCACGCGCAGCGAGGGCCAGCGATAAGCGTGCAGGTCCAGCAGCCGGGACAGTGCCGGCTGCGGCTCGGAGAACAGCCAGGTACCGCCGGCCAGCCACGCATCGCCGGAGCGCCAGGCCGCCAGCCGGGCGTCCGCCACTTCGGTGATGCCGGGCAGGTCCACCGGTCAGGGCCTCGCCTGGGCCCGGCGGCGGATCCGGGCGCTGGCCGCGGCCGCCCCGGCGGCCAGCTCATCGGGGTCGGCGGTGATCAGCTCACCGCCGCTCACCACCGGGCGGCCGCCGACCCAGAGGCGGTCCAGGGCCGGAGCGCCGAAGACCAGCGTGCAGACCGGGTCGGCGATACCCGCCCCGGCCAGGCCGCCGGTCTGCCACAGCGCCACGTCCGCCAGCTTGCCCGCTTCCAGCGAGCCGAGCTCATCGGCCCGGCCGAGGCACCGGGCGCCGCCCATCGTGGCCACCTGCAGCGACTGCCGGGCGGACAGGGCCAGCGGGCCGCCCCGGAGCCGGGCGGCCAGCAGCGCCTGATGCAGCTCGCCGATCATCCGGCCGGACTCGTTGGACGCCGCGCCGTCCACGCCGAGGCCGACCGGGGCGCCGGCGTCCAGCAGGGCCCGTACGGGCGCGATACCGGAACCCAGCCGGCCGTTCGAGGTCGGGCAGTGCGCCACGCCGGTCCCGGTCGCCGCGAACCGCCCGATCGCCTCATCGGACAGGTGCACGCAATGCGCCAGCCAGACGTCCGGACCGAGCCAGCCGAGATCCTCGGCGTACTGGGCCGGGGTCCGCCCGTAGGTGGCCCGGCAGAAGTCCTCCTCGTCGATGGTCTCGGCCAGGTGGGTGTGCAGCCGGACACCTGTCTGCCGGGCCAGTTCGGCGCTGTCGCGCATGAGATCGGCTGTGACCGAGAACGGTGAGCATGGTGCGACCGCGATGCGGGTCATCGCCCCGAACGAGGGGTCGTGCCAGCGGTCGATGGCGGCCTGGGTGGCGGCGAGAATGTCGTCATGCTTCTCGACGACTGAATCGGGCGGCAGGCCGCCGGCCGACTCCCCGAGGTTCATCGACCCCCGGCCCGGGTGAAAGCGCAGCCCGATCTGCCTGGCCGCGAGGATCTCGGCCGCCAGCAGGTCGCCGCGCCCGGCCGGGAACACGTAATGATGATCGGTGGTCGTGCTGCAGCCGGTCAGGGCCATCCAGCCCAGGTTCGCCGCGGCGGACGCGTGCACAAGATCCGCGTCCAGGCCGGCCCAGACCGGGTAGAGCGTCGTCAGCCAGCCGAAGAGGGTGTCGTCGGCCGCGTAGCCCCGGGTGATCCACTGGTACAGATGGTGATGGGTGTTGACCAGGCCGGGCGTGGCCAGCAGGCCCGAGCCGTCGACGCGCTCGGCGGCGGCGTAGTGGGGCGGCAGCGGGCCGGTTCCGACCGCTGCGATCCGGTCCCCGTCGATCACCAGGTAACCGGCGGGATGCTCCGTCCCCGCTTCGTCCACCGTCGCGATGTAGCAGCCGTCGACGACCAGCACGTGTCCTGCGCCCTCCCCGAGATCGCGATCCTCTTAGTGTGGCCAGTTGCCATTACAGCGGTGTTTCCCTCCCCGGTTATGCTCTCAGGAGCGGCCCTAGCGGGCGACTACACCGGAGGTGCGTCATGACCCACGAACCTGAGAAGGCCATCCTCGCCGGCGGCTGCTTCTGGGGGGTGCAGGAGCTGGTCCGGAAGCTTCCCGGGGTGATCTCCACCAGAGTCGGCTACACCGGCGGCGACGTGCCCAACGCCACCTACCGGAACCACGGCACCCACGCCGAGGCCATCGAGATTACCTTCGACCCGGAGAAGATCTCCTACCGGGATCTGCTGGAGTTCTTCTTCCAGATCCATGACCCGACCACCCGCAACCGGCAGGGCAATGACGTCGGCCTGAGCTACCGGTCGGCCATCTTCTACACCAGCGACCAGCAGAAGCAGGTCGCCGAGGACACGATCGCCGACGTCGACGCCTCCGGCCTGTGGCCGGGCAAGGTGGTCACCGAGGTCGAGCCGGCCGGGCCGTTCTGGGAGGCCGAGCCGGAGCACCAGGACTACCTGCAGCACTATCCCGACGGCTATACGTGCCACTTCGTCCGCCCAGGCTGGAAGCTCCCGCACCGCGCCGACACGATTTCTCACTGAGGTCCGGCCACCGCGCCGGCACGATCACTCATCCAGGTCGTAGGAGACCTGGCTGCCAGAGTTGTAGGCGGTCGCGTTGTTCCAGGGTGGCCGCGCAGGAGCCGCCGGTCGGGCTGGGAGTGGGCGTCGGGGTCGGCGTGCCGTTGGCATTCCCCACGACCGCCTGGGCCAGGGCCTGGGCGGTCAGGTTGTAATCCGCGGAGTTGGTCAGCTCGTTTGATTCGATGTCAAAGTTGAGGTGAGT
>JBEKCN010000978.1:0-2594 GCA_050014855.1 Streptosporangiaceae bacterium
CCGCCGCCGGCATTGTGCTCGGCGGCCTCAGCGGCTTGGCTGACAGTATCTGGCGCGACGGTCGGCGGCTGATGTTCCGGGCCGGCGCCGTCTCGGTCATCACCTGGGTGGCTGGCATGGGATTCCGGTTCGGGTTCGCGTTTTACGCCTACCACGGCGGCGCCGCTTCGGTCGCCAGCTTCTCGGCCCGTCATGACATCACCGGCGCCAACATCTGGACAACCGCGCTGGTCCTGATGGCCTTCGGGCAGGTGCTGGCCCGGCTGGGTGTTCTGCAAGGCCGCCGGGTCCGGGCGGTCAGCCAGCCGGCCGCATCCCAGCATGTGCCGGCCGACCCGCCCGAACCGGGCGCCGGTTGGCGCGCGCACCAGTTACGGAGGGATACCCAATGCCTGATTCTGCCCCGAGCCGTTTCCTGCAAGGCTCGTTCGCCCCGGTGGCCAAGGAGATCACTGCGTTCGACTTGCCAGTCACCGGCCGGATTCCGGCCGAGCTCAACGGGCGTTACCTGCGTAACGGGCCCAACCCGCTGGGCCTGGACGACCCCAATTACCACTGGTTTCTCGGCGCGGGCATGGTGCATGGCGTGCGGCTGCGGGACGGCCGCGCCGAGTGGTACCGCAACCGCTGGGTCCGTTCCCAGGCCGTCGCGGAGAAGCTGGGCGAGAAATGGCCGGGCGGCCCGGTGCACGAGAACATGGACTTCGCCGCGAACACGCACATCATCAGGCACGCCGGGCGCATCCTCGCCACCGTGGAGGCTGGGCCGCTGCCGTACCAGCTCTCCGATGAGCTCGACACCCAGGGGCCGTGCGACTTCGGCGGGACGCTGCCGGGCGGGTTCGCCGCGCACACCAAGCTCGATCAGCGGACCGGTGAACTGCACGCCATCGCGTACTACTGGGCCTGGGATCATGTCCAGCACGTGGTCGTCTGCGCCGACGGCCAGGTGAGCCGGACCACCGACATCCCGGTCCCCGACGGGCCGATGATGCACGACTTCGCGCTCACCGAAAAGTACGTGGTCTTTTTCGACCTCCCGGTCACGTTCAGCCTGGACGCGGTCTCCGCCGGGAAGGAACTGCCCTACACGTGGAACCCCGCGCACCAGGCCCGCATCGGCCTGCTGCCCCGCGACGGCAGCGCCGCCGACGTCCGCTGGCTGCAGATCAGCCCCTGCTGGGTCTTCCACACGCTCAACGCCTACGACGACGGCACGCGGGTCGTGGTCGACCTGTGCCAGTACCCGCAGCCGTTCGACGTCGCCACGCTGTGGGACGGGCACGGGCCGGCCACCCTCGACCGGTGGATCATCGACCCGGCCGCGGGCAAGGTGAGCCAGCAGACCCTCAACGACCGGGCGCAGGAATTCCCGCGGGTCGATGACCGGGTCATCTCCCGCCCGCACCGGTACGGCTACAGCGCGATGATCGGCGAGGTCGGGCAGGCTGTCTCGCCGCTCACTGGCGACTTCGCCGACCAGGCCTTCACCAACGCGCTGCTCAAGCACGACCTGGTACACGGCACCGCCGAAGCGCACGACTTCGGCCGGGACGCCACCGCCGGCGAAGCCGTGTTCACCCCCACCACCCCAGGCGCCGCCGAAGACGACGGCTACGTCCTCGCCTTCGTGCACAACCCCGACCGCAGCGCCTCCGACCTGGTCATCCTGGCCGCCCAGGACTTCACCGGCGACCCGGTCGCCCGCATTCACCTGCCCGCCCGGATCCCGCTCGGATTCCACGGCAGCTGGCTCGCCGACCAGTAGATCCAATCCCCCACAAACCAAGAAGGAGAAACCTGATGGGAACCATCACCACTAGGGACGGCACCGAGATTTTCTACAAGGACTGGGGCAGCGGCCGCCCGGTCGTGTTCAGCCACGGCTGGCCGCTCACCGCTGATGCCTGGGATGACCAGTTGTTCCTGGTCGCGTCCAGCGGCTATCGGGCTATCGCCCATGACCGCCGTGGCGGCGGGCGGTCCGGCCAGCCCTGGACCGGTAACGACCTGGACACCTACGCTGACGACCTGGCCGCGCTGATGGAGGCCCTCGACCTGCACGACGCGGTCCTGGTCGGCCACTCCACCGGCGGCGGCGAGGTCACCCGCTACATCGGCCGCCACGGCACCTCCCGCGTCGCCAAGGTCCTCCTGCTCAGCGCGATCCCGCCGCTGATGCTCAAGACCGGCGCCAACCCCGACGGCCTGCCGATGGAAGTGTTCGATGGCCTGCGGGCCGGCCTGTCCGCGGACCGGTCCCAGTTCTATGAGGACCTCAGCGCCCCGTTCTACGGCGCCAACCGGCCCGGCAGCACCGTGTCCCAGGGCCTGCGTGACTCGTTCTGGCTGCTGAGCATGACCGTCGGCGTCAAGGGCGCCTACGACTGCATCAAGGCCTTCTCGGAAACCGACCTCACCGAAGACCTGAAGAAGATCGACATCCCCACCCTGATCATCCACGGCGACGACGACCAGATCGTCCCCATCAGCGCCGCCGCCCTCCAGTCGTCGAAGATCGTCAAGGACGCGACCCTGAAGATCTACCCCGGCGCCCCGCACGGCCTCGCGCAGACCACCGCCTACAAAGACTC
>JBEKCN010000979.1:0-2594 GCA_050014855.1 Streptosporangiaceae bacterium
GCGCTGTTTCTGGGCATGAGCCAGGCGTTCGTGCTCTTCAACGGCTGGGGAAACTCGACCGGCCTCATCACGGTGCTCGCGCGCCAGCTCAAGCCGGGCGCTCGTTACCTGGTGGAGGTGCCCGAGGTACCGGTCTATTACCTGGAGGGACGGCCGGGCGCTCAAGCCACCGAGTTCTACTCGACGTTCGTTATCTACTACGTGGATCCCAAGGGGCAGACCCTGACCGGCGACGCCGGATTCGAGGCCGCGATCACCAACGATTACTTCCAGGTCGTCGCCTACGAAGGAAACGTCACCCCCGGCGTGGACAACATCCTGGCCAGTGAGCTCGCGAAGAACCCCGACTACCGCCTGGCCGCCGAGGTCTCCGACAACACGCCCGACCACCTCGGGAAGTACTACGTGTGGGTCAGGAAAGCAGGCGGCACGACCAGCGGCGGAAAGGTGACGTCGGGGTCGGGTACGTAGCCGAACGGGCGCGGGAGCGGGAGCGGGCCGGGCCCGCTAGTTGACGGGCTTAAGCACCAAGCCGCGTCGGCGGGCAACCACCCCTATTTTCACGCCCGCAGGGCAGGGCATCCCCGCCAGGGATATCAGGGACTAGTTGGTGTAGACGGAGACGTAGCCGATGCCCATCGGAGCTCCCGATGTCGTATCGGGCTGGGGGCTGGTGCACTGGCACCGGACGTTGGGGAACCCGCCGCCCATCGCAACGTCCAAGATGATCGAGAAGCCGTGGTCAATGGCCTCGGTCCACGCGGCGGCGCCGACCTGGCTCTCGTACACGGTGAAGTAATCGTTACCGTCGATGTACCAGGAGACTGACTCGTCGGCCGCGTTCCGCCGGTCGATGACCAGGCTGTAGGTGTTGTAGCTGGACTGGCACTCGGAGCACGGCCGCAGCTGGCTGGTCAGGCCGGTGCCCTCGTGGCAGGGGCCGGTGGTCCCGTCTGCATTGTGCTGGGTCAGGTTGCCGCAGTGCAGGGTGCCCGCCACCTCGCGGGCGCCGTTGACGTCCTCCAGGATGTCGATTTCGCCGCTCCCCGGCCACGGTCCCTGCGGGGCGATGAGCCAGAAACCGGGCCAGTAACCGATCCCGCTGGCCGGGTTGGGCTGCACGATCGAGGCGGTAATCATCATCTCGCCGCCTGCGGGAGCCGCAAAAGCGCGGGTCGTCTGGATCCGGCCGGCCGTCCATCCGGTCGGGCCGCGCAGCGGGACGATGTCGAGGTTTCCCTGCCCGTCGGTATGGACGTTCGCGGTCGAGTCGGTCATCCGCTCGACCTCGCCGGTGCCGAACACACCCTGACCGGTGTCGTACTTCCAGTTCGAGGTGCTGACGCCCTGCCCGGCGGGGCCGCTGAACGTGTCGGTCCACACCTGCGTCCACTTGGTCCCCATGATCATGGCCGTGGTCGGGGAGGGGCTGGGGGTGGGGCGCGCGCTGGCGGCTGGATGAGCCGTCGCGCTGCGCAGCGGGCTCACCGCGGCCGGCTGAGCCGACGAGCAGGCGAGGCCAGTGGCCGTCATAAGCACGCCGATCCCGCCCGCCAGCAGGCGAGATAGGCGTGGAGCACCGGTCCTCACGGTCATCCTCCTTGACACGGGCCAGCCGTGATTCACCGGGCAGAAGGGTGAATTCAGCGCGTTCCCGGATATCTCCCCGGCGGAAATCGTAGCGTTTCTTCACCGCTTTGAAGCGGGTTGCACGATTCCTGTTCTGGCGGCCAGGATGCACACCGGGCCGCCAGCCAGCCGGTGGCTGTCCGGCTGGCGGCTGCCGAAGCGGGTCAGGAGGCGGCGATCCCTCGCCGCCGGCCGCAGTCAGCGGGATTGCAAGGCCACCGGGCCGGGGAAGTCGGGATTGCAACGCCACCGGGCCGGGGAAGTAGTGCGTCGTGGACGTTGAGGTCATCGCCTTTGATGTGTTCGGCACGCTGGTGGACTGGCACACCAGCATCACGGCCGCGCTGGCGCGCATCGGCCGCCGCGCCGGGATCGACGCCGACTGGCCAGCCCTGGCCAGCGCGTGGCGGGCGCTCTACCGGCCCACGCTGGACCGGGTCGTCCAGGGGGAGCTGCCGTTCCAGTCGCTGGACGCGCTGCACCGGAGGATGCTCGATGAGGTCGCCGACCGCCGGGGCCTGCAGCCGCTGAGCGACTCCGACCGAGACGAACTGGTCCGCGCCTGGCACGACCTGGCGCCGTGGCCGGACACCATCCCTGGTCTGACGGCGCTGCGGGAACGCCATCTCCTCACCCCGCTGTCCAACGGCGGCATGGGGCTGCTGACGAGGCTGTCCCGGGCCGCGGGCCTCCGGTTCGACTGCATCCTGTCCGCGGAGCTGGCCGGGACCTACAAGCCGGATCCGCGGGTGTACCACCTCGTGCCCCGGTATCTCGATGTGCCGCCGGAGAAGGTACTGATGGTGGCCTGCCACCCCGATGACCTCGAAGCCGCCGCCCGGGAGGGCCTGCGCACCGGTTACCTACCGCGGCCCAGGGAATGGGGCCCGGATGGCACGGCACCGCCGCCGCCTGACGGTGTGGACGTCGCTGCCGGCGACCTGCTGTCCCTCGCCGCCCTGATC
>JBEKCN010000980.1:0-2594 GCA_050014855.1 Streptosporangiaceae bacterium
CTTTGCGGCGGTGGGGGTAGCAACCATGCGCAAAGACGACTGTGGCTCGACGCCGCAGGGCAGCACGCTCGTGGACGACGTGGTGAGTGACACCGCGGCCATGAGCCCCGCGAGCCCTTCGTCGGGTGAGTCACGGCCGCCAGCGGGCGAGATGACGGCGACCGCCGCCTCCCAGCCGGATGGCCCGGCGGCCACCGAGCCTGCCCCTGGTTCGCCTGCCGCGCCGGGCCAGGCCGGGAGGGGTGATGCGCCGGCGCCCCCCGGGCCAGCCGGGCCAGAGGGCGGCAGCCCGGCCCGGCCGGCAGACGGGAAGCCGGCCGTCGGGTTGGCTGGCGGGGACGCTAGGGCATCCGTGGACGTCCGGCCATCCGGCAGGGTAGCCCGCATGGCCACCGATACGCGCGAGCCGTCCTGGGGCAAAGTACTGGCCACCACGATCAGCCTTTGGGTCAGCCGCCGGCTGCGCCGCAGCGGTAACCGCCACCGGACGGCCGGTCGGTCCTACAGTGAGCCGACGGCGGGCTCACGGGGGCTCAGCACGCGCCGGTGGCGGGTGGTGGCGCTGATCCTGGCCGCGGCGGTGCTGGCGCTGGTCGGACTACAGGTTTCCGGTGCACTGAACAACGGAGCGACCTCAGGACGTCCGGCGGCACCGGCGAGCGGCGGCAGGTCGTCGTTGTCCGTGGCGGCGGCAGCCCGCGATCAGGCGGCCGCATGGGTCGCCCAGCAGGTGAGCGGCGCCGCCATCGTCGCTTGTGATCCGGCGGTCTGCTCGGAGCTGCAGGCGCACGGCCTCCCGGCCGGGCGGTTGCTGCCGCTGCAGCCGGGAGCCAGCCCCTTTGGGGCCGACGTGATTGTGGCCTCTCCCTCGGTGCGCAGCGAATTCGGCAGCCAGCTCACCGAGGAATACGCGCCCGCGCTGATCGCGAGCTTCGGCTCGGGAGCGGCGCGCGTCGACGTACGGGCAATCGCCAGCCTGGGCGGTGCCGCCTACCGGGCCGCCGAGCCGGCCGACCTGGCCGCACGCAAAGCAGCGGGCGCGCAGCTCCTGCACAATCCGCGCTTCCGCGCCGCCGCCCAGGCGGCCAGCCAGATGACCGCGGGCCAGGTCGATTCCCGCCTCCTGGTCACACTGGCCTCGCTGGTGTCCCAGCGCAGCGTCAGCGTGGCGTCGTTCGGCGCCACCGGCCCTGCGGCGCCGGTCTTGTACCGGCAGGTGATCCTCGACAGTCCCGGCGGCCAGGTCGCTGACCTGACCGCCGATCTCGACCAGGTACAGACGCAACGTAATCCGTACCTGCCCGCAAGTGCGATCATCGTCCACCTTGGGGCCCAGGCTCAGCTGCGTATCGAGTTCGGCGCACCGAGCCTGCCGGGACTACTGTCCGGCGGAAACTCCTCATAACCCACAGCGTGTTGCGGTGAACGAGTTCACTGTGACAGGCGTCTCTCCTCTGGGCGGGCATTTCAGTAAATGAGAGGTGAGTACCCGTGAGACCGTTTTGCCGAGCTTTCAGACTGGCCGCCGCGTTGACGCTGGTGGGGGGATCGCTCGCTTTGTTCGCCGCCCTGGCCCCGGCCGCTTCAGCATCTACGAGCGCACCCGCCACGACCCAGGTGGGATGGGTGCGGTGTGCGCACCTCTCACCCAACACACCCGCCGTCGACGTCTACATGTTCCCGTTCGGCAACGACAGCAGCCCCACCGTGCTCAGGCATGTCTCCTACGGCAACGTCTCGGACTACATGGCTATCGCGGCGGGTCAGTACACGGTCGCGATGCGCGCGGCTGGCGCGCCTGCCTCGACCGCCCCCGTACTGTCCACGAGTTTCTGGGTGAGCCCGGGCAAGTCTTACACCGTGGCCGGCGTCGGGCCGGCTTCCGGGCTGAAGCTTCAGGTCTTCAATGATGAACTTTCCGCTCCGGCGGGCAAGACGCTGGTCCGGGTGATCCAGGCGTCACTCAAGGAGCACCAGGTCACGGTCAGCTACGGATCGGACGTGCTGGCCAGCAAGCTGGCCTTCGGGTCATCCACGGCGTACACGGCGCTGGCGCCGGGCACTGGGACGGTCAAGCTGGAGGCCCCCTCGGGGAGCACCGCCCTGCCGGTCAGCCTCGCGGCGGATACGGTCCACACGATCGTGGTCCTGGATGGAGCCAACGGCCTCAAGGTTGACGCTCTGACCGACGCCGCGGGCAGCAAGGTGCTGCCGGCCGGCGGCGCCGCCACTGGCTTCGGCGGGATGGCGGCGCCGGTGGGCGGCGCCCACCCCGTGCCGTGGCTGCTGATGATCGTCGGCGGCTCACTGCTCGCGCTGGCGGGCTTCGCCGGCCAGCGCCGGTCCCGGAAGGTATACGTGGGAGCTCATCGGTGAGGAAGCCGCCGAAGCGGCTGCTTTCCACTGCGGCGCTCGCGGCCGGATTGCTGGCCGCGGGCGCCGGGGTGGCCGGGCTGACGTACTCCTCCGGCCACCCCCGGACATTGGCCCTGCACGTGGTGGGGAAGCCATCGTCCGTGCCAGCACCGAAACCGTCGTTCGCACCGGTGCCGAATCAGACGGCCCAGGCCCCGGGCGGCCTGTCCGGAGCCCAG
>JBEKCN010000981.1:0-2594 GCA_050014855.1 Streptosporangiaceae bacterium
TCGGTCACCAGCTGCAGCACGCGGTGCGCGGCTTCCGCGCTGCCGCGCGCGGTGACGACCACCACCTCCCGCTCCGGGGAGTCCACGGGGGGCAGGTCACCGCCGCGGACGGCAGTGGCCAGCTTGGCGATCGTCCCCCCGTCGCGCTGCCGGTAGAGCGTGATCAGCTCGGTGACCGGGACGGCGCCGGATTCGATGATGTCGGCCAGGACCCGGCCCGGCCCGATCGAGGGCAGCTGCGCCGGGTCGCCCACCAGTAGCAGCCGGGTGCCATCCGCACAGGCCTCGACCAGCGCGGCGGCCAGCTCTACGTCGAGCATCGAGCTTTCGTCGACGACCACCAGGTCCGCGTCCAGCGGCCATTCCTCGCCGCGGGCGAAGACCCAGCCGCCGTCCCGGCTGCCGGACTCGCCTGCCCCGCGCGGGAAACCGCCGGCGTCCGCGGCGGCCCCCGTGGCGCCCGCGTCCGTGAACAGGCCGTCGCCGTCGGCCGCCCCGCCGTCCGGGCCGGCTGAGCCGGACCGGGCCAGACCCCGGCCCTGCGCGCCGAGCAGCCGGTGCAGTGTGGTGGCCGGCGCACCGGCCAGTTCTTCCAGCCGTTTGGCGGCCCGGCCGGTCGGGGCGGCCAGGGCCACCCGGAGCCCGCTTTCGGCGGCCAGCGCCACCACGGCCGCGACCGTCCGGCTCTTCCCGGTCCCAGGACCGCCGGTGAGGACGGAGACCCCGTGCTCGGCGACCGCCTCCACCGCTGCGCGCTGGCGGTCATCGAGCTCGGCGTCTGCGCCGTCCGCCCCGGCCGGCGCGCCGGTGATGGGCTCGGCTGTCGCGGCGAGCCGCTGCAGTCCCTCGGCCACCGACTCCTCGGCGATGGCGTACTGGGTGAGCGCGAGCAGCGTGCCCGGTCCCACGGCGTCATCGTCGGCCGGCTGGCCCACGTCTGCGCCCGCCGCGTCCACGTCTGCCGCGTCCACGTCTGCCGCGTCCACGTCTGCCGCGTCCACGTCTGCCGCGTCCACGTCTGCCGCGTCCACGTCTGCCGCGCCCACGTCTGCCGCGCCCACGTCTGCCGCGCCCACGTCTGCCGCGCCCGCATCCGGGGCGCCCACGTCCGCGGCGGCGGTCGCCTCCGCCTCGCCCAACTGCGCGGCGCCCGCTTCGCCATCCGGATCTTCCGCCGCCCCGGACGCCTCGAAGGGCAGCACTGAGCCGTCATCGATCGCCGCGACCACCGCGGGGCCGGGTTCGTCCAGGCCGAACCGGTTCAGCGCGGTCAGCACCGCCTCGGCGGGTACCGCGGTGTGCCCGTCGCGCGCGGCCTTGACCAGCAGATGCACCACCAGGGCCCGGCCGCGCCGCGGGTCCTGCCGGCTGGCTTGGCCGTCCAGCAGCTGACGGGCGAACCAGTCGGCCTGGTCCGGCCGGATCTGCGGGATCTGGAGCAGCTTCCACGGATCCGCACGCAGCTGCCGGGCCGCGGCCGGCCCGAGCAGCGCCACCGCTGACCCTGCGAACCGGGCCGGGACCCGGCACGCGATCAGGAGCTCCGCGGTCTCGTACGCCGGGCGCGCCCGGGCGAAGGATGTGGCCAGCCGCGCGGCCCGCTTCGGCCCGATGCCTTCCACCAGCTCCAGGCGGCCGGGCGTGACATCGTCCGGGGCGGTGATCCCGGCGGCCTGCAGCTTGTCTACCAGGGCACGGCCGACTCCGGGCCAGAGCCCGGCGAGGCAGAATTCACCGAACAGCCCGGCGGTTGCTTCGTCACTCATGGTGGACATCCGGGCCAGCGTAACCCAGCCGCCCGACGTTCTTCGCGCTCCTTGGCCCGGCCGTCCGGCCTGTCCCGCCGGCCTGTCCCGCCGGCCTGTCCCGCCGCCCTGTCCCGCCAGGGTGGCCCAGCAGGAGGGCCGCCCCATCGGCGCCGGACCCGCCGCAGCCACCCGTAACTGACGTCGATGAAAATCTGTAAGACTTCTGTTATCACTTGTTTAGTGGGCTAGTGGGCTAGTGGGCTAGTGGGCTAGTGGGCTATGCAGTATGCAGCTGGTTCCGGGGAGCATTGTTAACGCAGGTTGACGACGGGTGCATTTGGCCGCCGGAGTGTCTATCATCGCCGGCATGCCAATTTCCTGTGTTCGCCCGGCGCAGGTCCCGGTGTACCCATGAGTTCCGCATGCGTAACGATCGCCGGAACGCCGCTGATGGCCTGCTCGACCGCCCGGCGGTTTGCGGCGAATGGGAGCCTGGCCATAATTGAGGTCGACGTGTTTGGTCGGCATCTGCACCATTTTGACGGTGATGGCCCTCAACTTTATTGGTGACGCGCTGCTTTATTGGTGACAAGCTGCGCGACTCCATGGATGTGCGGCTGAGGCGCCGGTAGGCCGGTGGGAAAGCGCCCCCGCACGCCGCATGATGTCCGCGACCGAGAGGTAACCGCCCCGTGGCACCAGTCCTCGACATCCAGGGCTTGTCGACGCACATCAAGCTGACCGGCTCCGTGGTGCAGGCCGTCGGCCACATCGACCTGCGCGTGCAAGCAGGAGAGACGCTCGGTATCGTCGGCGAGTCCGGCTGCGGCAAGTCCATGACGGGCT
>JBEKCN010000982.1:0-2592 GCA_050014855.1 Streptosporangiaceae bacterium
GGCCCCCGGCCCGGCCCGTCAGGCGATACGGCGGGCGCCGGGACCGGGGAGCGCGCTGACCTCACGCGGGGAATCGAGGGTGTGCCCGGCCGAGCAGGCCAGCTGCGCGTGGACCGGCTCGCCGCAGCCCCGATGGGTGAGAGCCAGCGAAGGACCTTCCGGGCCGGCCGCGTACCGGTCGCCCCAGTCCAGCAGTGCGGTCATGACCACGTAGAGGTCCCGGCCCTTGTCGGTCAGGCGGTACTCGTGGCGGCTGCGCTGGCCCGCCTCCTGGTAAGGCTCTCGCCGCAGTAGTCCCTCGTGCACGAGGCGGGAGAGCCGGTCGCTGAGGATCTGCCGGGGCGCCTGGGTCCGCCGCTGTATGTCCGCGAACCGCCGGACGCCGGTGAACGCCTCACGGAGCACCAGGAACGTCCACTTCTCGCCGATGATGCCGATCGCCGCGCCGATCGTGCAGTTCGCCGTGTCGTAGTCCAGCGTCCAGGGCTCACTCATAGTCGCATGCTAAGTCCAGTTGACAGACTCAGCAATCCGGGGCCATGCTGAGTCTGTGAATGGAACTCAGCTGGGCATTACGATCCGGCCCGCGTGCGGCTCCGACGGTGAGGCGCTGCGGCGTTTCGTAGCCGGACTATCGCTGCAGACCCGGTACCTCCGCTTCTTTGCGGGCGTGCCGAAACTCAGCGCAGCGATGGTCCGCCGGATGAGCGGGCTGGAACTGCCCGGGCGCGAGCCCCCCGACGCCCTGGTGGCCGTGGCGGACGGCCTGATCATCGGGCACGCCATGGCCAGCGAGACCCGGAGCCCGTACGGGGCCGCCGTCACGGAGATCGGCGTGGTGGTCGCCGACGGGTGGCAGCGTCACGGTGTCGGGACCGCGCTGCTCCTCTCCCTGGCCACCCGGGCGCAGGCCCGCGGCGCGGTCACCCTCATGCTGGATGTGCTGGCCGAGAACCGCGACATGCTGGCCATGATCATCAGCCGGTTCCCCGCCGCCTGGTCGCGGCGCGCCGGGCCGTACGTCACCGTCTACGTCCCGCTGCCTATTGCTCAGGAGGAACAGTCACGTGAATTCGGGGCCGTCTTGGAACGAGAGCTGGCCGGGACCGGCTGACCTGGCCGCCGACGCCGCAGCCAGCCAGAACGGGGCCACCGTGGACGCGCGGCAGCGCAGTTACACGTGGGATGACCCCGCGATCGCGGCGGAAGCCGCGCGTACGCTCGATGGTCTGTCATTTTTCCGGGAAATTATGTCCGGGCGGCTGCCGGCCCCGCCGATCATGGCCACACTCGGCATCAGCGCGGTGTCGTTCGAGCGGGGCAAGGCGGTCTTCGCGGTCACCCCGGCCGAATACCACTACAACCCCATCGGCTCGGTGCACGGAGGCGTCTACGCCACCATCTGCGACTCCGCGTGTGGGTGCGCCGTGCAAACGATGCTGCCCGCCGGGGCCTACTACACCTCGATCGACCTGGACACCCGGTTCATCCGGCCGATCACGTCCGGGACAGGGCGGCTGCTGTGCGAGGGCACGGTCGACTACATCGGGACCCGGACCGCGCTGGCCCGGGCCCGGCTGGTGAACGCCGAGGGCAAGCTGTTCGCGCAGGCGACGAGCAACTGCCTGATCGTCCGGCCCGGCGATTAAATGAGCCAGGCCGCCCCGCCCCGCGGGGCTGGGCGGCAGCGGCTTACCCGCCCGGCAGCTTGAGGTTGTAGACGCGGGCGGCGTTGCCAGCCAGCACGAGGCTGCGGGTCTCCGCGTCGGGGCAGAGCGCCGCTACCGCCCGGGCGTTCGTCGCGATGCCGGGCACCCCGGGCCAGTCGGTCGCGAAGATCATCCGGCGGGTCAGCCGGGCCCAGCTGTGCCGGGCATAGTACTCGCGCAGCCGCGAGGGCGGTAGGCCGGACAGCTCGATCCAGACCCGCTCGCTGGACAGCGCCATGAAGGCGGCCGCGTCGTACCACCAGCCACGCCCGCCGTGCGCGAGCACGAGGTTGAGCCGGCGGAAGTCGCGCACCAGGTCATCCAGGACCACGGGGTCGGCGAACGTGTTGGACGCGCCCGGGAACGTGCTCGTGCCGCAGTGCACGATGACCGGGATCCCCGTGCTCTGGCAGATCTCGTACGCCGGGTACAGTGCCCGGTCGTTGGCAGGCATGCGCGCGTGCACCGGGTGGATCTTGAGTGCGATCGCCCCGAGGCCGAGCTGGCGCTGCAGTTCCTCGTCGACGGGGTAGTGGATGTTCGGGTTGATGTTGGCCGCGACCTTGACCCGGTCCGGGCTGTGCGCAGCCAGCGGCAGCATGTCCTCGATCGGCTGGATCCCCGTGACGCGGGGGCTGTACTCGGATAGGACCAGCGCGATGTCGACCCCCTCGACGGCGAGGTAGGCGTCGAACCGGGCCGGGCTGACCGTGCCGTCGGCGTCGTAGAGCTGGATGACCTGTTGCCCGGCGCCAAAGTCGCGGGCCCACTCCTCCCAGGCCAGCTTGACCGTGGACCGCTTGGCCGGATGCAGGTGCACGTCGATGAGGGGATGGCCGTCCAGCATCAGCTGGCCCCGGTCTCGTTCTGGTGGGGCTGGTCG
>JBEKCN010000983.1:0-2591 GCA_050014855.1 Streptosporangiaceae bacterium
CCAACTACGTCGCCGAGCCCGAGCCAACCGACAGCGACGCCGACACCTTCCCGGCGTCCGACCCCATGTCGACGGACCCCGACGGGGACGCGGCCGAGCCCGGTGGCGAACCCGCCGCGGCGGAGACGCCGCTTCATTCCACGCCCACGGGCGTGACGATGGAGGACGGCACCAAGGTGACCATCGACCATGGGTCGGTCGTGATCGCGGCCATCACCTCGTGCACCAACACCTCCAACCCGTCCGTCATGGTCGGCGCGGCGCTGCTGGCCAAGAAGGCCGTCGAGGCGGGGCTGAGCCGCAAGCCCTGGGTGAAGACCACGCTGGCGCCCGGCTCCAAGGTGGTCATGGACTACTACGAGAAGGCCGGCCTCGTGCCCTACCTGAACAAGCTCGGCTTCAACCTCGTCGGGTACGGCTGCACGACCTGCATCGGCAACTCCGGGCCGCTGCCCGAGGAGATCAGCGAGGCCGTAAACGAAAGCGACCTGGCGGTCGTCGCGGTGCTGTCGGGCAACCGGAACTTCGAAGGCCGGATCAACCCCGACGTCAAGATGAACTACCTGGCCTCGCCGCCGCTGGTGGTGGCCTACGCGCTCACCGGGTCGATGGACGTGGACATGGTGGGCGAGCCGATCGGCACCGGCCGTGACGGCCAGCCCGTCTACCTCCGCGACATCTGGCCGTCGCCCGGCGAGATTGCCGAGGTCGTCCACGACGCGGTGGCCGCCGAGATGTTCTCGCGGGACTACGCGGACGTCTTCAGGGGCGATGACCGGTGGCGTGGCCTGGACGTCCCGGCCGGTGACACGTTCACTTGGGACGAGTACTCGACCTACGTGCGGCGGCCGCCCTACTTCGACGAGATGCCCGATGAGCCGCAGCCGGTGACCGACGTCCACGGGGCCCGCGTGCTCGCCCTGCTGGGCGACTCGGTGACCACCGACCACATCTCGCCGGCCGGTGCGATCAAGACCGACAGCCCGGCCGGGCAGTACCTCACCGACCACGACGTCCCGCGCCGCGACTTCAACTCCTACGGCTCGCGCCGCGGCAACCACGAGGTGATGATCCGCGGTACGTTCGCCAACATCCGGCTGCGGAACCTGCTGGCCCCCGGCACCGAGGGCGGGGTCACCACCAAGCTGCCCGAAGGCGAGCAGATGAGCATCTACGACGCCTCCCGGAAGTACATCGAGGAGGGCACCCCGCTCATCGTGCTGGGCGGCAAGGAGTACGGCTCCGGATCCTCGCGCGACTGGGCCGCCAAGGGCACGGCGCTGCTCGGCGTCCGGGCGGTGCTGGTCGAGTCGTTCGAGCGGATCCACCGGTCCAACCTGATCGGCATGGGCGTCCTGCCGCTGCAGTTCATGCCCGGGGCGTCGGTCGCCTCGCTCGGGCTCACCGGGCACGAGACGTTCGACATCACCGGCATCGAGGAAATCAACTCCGGCCAGATACCGGCCGAGGTGACGGTGACCGCCGACGGGCGGGAGTTCCGCGCCACGGTACGGATCGACACGCCCGGCGAGGCGGCGTACTACCGGCACGGCGGCATCATGCAGTACGTGCTGCGCTCGCTGCGCTGAGTTCCCTCACGATCGGGGCGGCTTTCCCGCACATACCGCGGAAAAGCCGCCCCCGAATCATCTGCTGCTATGCCGCGCGGAGAGGGTGAATGACCCGCGTCGTAGGGGTTCCCGAGTTAAGTTGGTGCAGTGACCGATGGGACGGGCGGGACGGGCGGGAACGGATCGGGTGCCGGCGGGACCGGCGGGCTGGCTTCAGTCGAGCATGTGGTGGTCCTCATGCTCGAGAACCGGTCCTTCGACCACATGCTCGGCTTCCTGTACGCCGACGCGGGCAACGTGTCCCCGTCCGGCCAGTCGTTCGAGGGCTTGACCGGTAAGGAGTCCAGCCCCGACTCGGGCGGCCAGCCGGTCACCGTGTTCCAGATCGGGCCCGGGGTGACGGTGCCCGTCTCGGGCGGCACCAGCCCGGCCGCGGGCCAGCCCTCGCACCTGGAGGAGATCTGGGCGGAACTCCAGTCGCGCAAGGCGCCCGCGGGCGGGCACTACCTGCCCCCCCGGAGGTGCGATCGACTGACCCGGGCGGCGCGGCTGGCGGCGTGATCTGGCGGCGTGATACGGATGCCCGGGCTGGTCTGCCAGATGTCCCGTGGCCGGCGGCCGGCGGGCCCTCTATGGTGGGAGCCCGGGCGGCGGGCACATCTCGCCGCGGGTGCACTTCCAACCAGGGAGCGTGGTGCGCATGCGCGCGGTCGTCGTGGCGAAGCTGGGCGGGCCCGAGGTCCTGAGCGTAGTCGAGCAGCCCGCGCCGCAACCGCGGGACGGCCAGCTGATCGTCCAGGTCATGGCGGCCGGCGTGAACTACATGGATATCTACACCCGCGAAGGCGTTGGCGGTTACAAGCCTGCCCAGTTCCCGGTGGTCCCGGGTGCCGAAGGAGCCGGGACCGTGTCCGCGGTCGGCGCCGGTGTCACGGAGTTCTCACCAGGCGACCGGGTGGCCTGGGCGGGGGTGCCGCACAGCTACGCCGAGCAGGCGGCGGTCCCGGCCGCCCGCGCCGT
>JBEKCN010000984.1:0-2591 GCA_050014855.1 Streptosporangiaceae bacterium
CTTCCCCGGATCGACCGAGACGATCCGGCCCAGCTCACGCCCGCCAGCTGTGGTGAACCTGTCCCCGGCCCGAGGCTCCGGGAGGTCCAGCAGCTCCCTGGGGGAACGACGGCCGAGGTTGTCGATCCAGTCGTAGGAGTACGGCGCGGCTCTCACTTGCGCGACCCACGGCCACACCGCCTCGGGCGGTGCCCCGACGTGCACGCCGCGCCACGCTTGCAGCACGGGTGAGGCGACAAGGTCGTCGCACGGGTAGGAGCGCAGGGTCTCGCTGTCGGTCACGCCCCACCTGGCACCTATCACGCACCCATTGTCCGCATGGCCCGCCATCCACGTCATCCCAGGTAGCCGCCAGCGTGTCGTCTCGCTCAACTGCTCCGTGACGACGATGGCGATTTAGCGGCCCGGCACCTGCTCGGATGGGTGCACTGGTACCGCTACGGCGCGCTGCGCCGCGACACGAGCGCAAGCGAGCGTGCACTGAACATCGCGATCACCATGTTCACGCCCTGCTTTATCAACGACATCGATCCCCTGCCCGAACCGCTTCTTCCTATCCTGGCGGACCAAGCCGCGCCCATCGCTGTCGACCTGTTCGACTCGGCATTCGCTGCCCCCGACGAGGCATATCTGCGGGTGGCCATCAGACTTCTGCAGCGGATTCTGGCTATCCGTCCGGCTGACCGCCTTAGCCGTCCCGCGATGCTGTCCATGCTCGGCATCGCGTTGTCGAACTTGTCTGAGCGAACCGGAGATCAGGCCACCCTGGACGAGGCGGTCGACGCGCTCCGCGAGGCGGCGGCCGCCATTCCCGCTGATGACGCCGCCCACGCCGAGACCCTGTCGAATCTGGGAAATGCGCTGCGAAAGCGGTTCGAGCTCACTATTCAACGTCAGCGTCTACCGCAGTGACGCCCTGCTGCTCACCGGGCAGCGCCTTACCTCGCTTGAACTGCCAGGCCTCTCGCGGCGTGCTGTGCTGGAGCGGGTCAGCGACTTCCACCGGGCCCTCCGTATCGGATCCGACGTAAGCGCCGACGCGGCCAGTCGCAGGGCGGCTCAGGCCCAGATGCGGGTAACACCCCCACAATTCGTGCCCTGCGTTACGCTCGTCAGCGGCTCGGGCACAGATAGCTTCGTCGATCCGAGCCTTGGTTGTCGCGATGCCCACTACTCCCGGTCTCCCTCGCCAGGGTCGGCCGCCCTACGTAGCCGCCGAAGCCGCCATGCTGCACGCTCGCCTGCCCGGTTCGGTACTGCTTCTCGAACCCGAACCTGGCAATCTTTCTGTCGCTGATGAGCTCCCGACGAAGGCAAACGTTTTGACGTATGTGCCCAGTTGCACTATCGCGCATTTTGCCTGCCACGGCTACACCAACCCCGTCGACCCGTCGCAGAGCCTGCTACTGCTGCACGATTACCAGCGTGACCCACTGAACGTTGCCGCTCTGGCCGCCAGGTGCACGCGCCGGGTGCCGTGCTCGATGAAAAACAGGATTCTGTGGAATGCTCCTGCGTCGCAGTCCACAGAATGATGATCCGCATGCTGACCGAAGTGAACACCGCGTCGAACGGAGCGGTGAACTCGGTGTCCCGGTCACGCCCGGCCAGGAACACGCGCCAGGCCTCTCCGGACCGGGGTGCGGGATCGATGCCCGCGTCCTTGAGAATCTGCCACGCCGTCGACGGCGCGAGCTCATATCCAAGGCCGGTGAGTTCGCCGTGGATGCGCCGGTAACCCCAGCCCGGTTGTCGTGTGCCATCTCAAGCACCAGCGCGCGGACGGCCTGCGCGGTGCGCGGCCGTCCCGGAGTGCGGCGCGGGTAGGCCCACCGCCGCCTGACCAGGTCGGCATGCCAGCGCAGCAAGGTCCGAGGGGAGACGATCAGGCGCAGCCGACGGAGAGCACCACTGGGCAGCAGCCGGGCCAGCGCAGCCAGGACCGCCCTGTCTGCCCAGGACAGTCTCGGGGTCTTGACCTGGCGCTGGAGCACGGCGACCTGGTGACGCAGGATGAGAATCTCTGCGTCTTTGGCCCGGTCGGACCGGGCGAGCAAGGCAAGCCAGCCGAATACCCTCAGCACAGCTAGGTAAGTGAATCGTGGTGGCATGAGCACTGACAGTGCCCGACCCTGAAGTGCCCCGCAGCAGATCCGCTAACGCCGAGGGGCCGGCCGTGGAGGCGGCTGTGGCCTATTTCTCGCGCTTTCTGCCCTACCTCGTCGGGAAGCGGGCCGCTGCCCCGGACGGCGCCAAGGTGGTCTTCCGCATCGGCGCACGGCCGCCGGCCGCCGTCGAGATGGCGGGGGGACGCGGGCGGCTCGCGGCCAATCCGGGCGATGCGACCGTGAACCTGGAGGTTCCGGTGGCCACCTTCGCGGCGCTGATCGGCGGGCGCGCTGACGTGCCTGCTGACACCGTCATCTCCGGTGATCAGCGGCTTGGCAGGCGCGTGCTGGAGTCGATGGCCTTCCTGCCCTGACGCCCGGTCCCGTCAACGGATCTTGCTGGCCGGGCAGTGCCGATGCCGGGATCGCGGTCCGCTTCCCGCCATCGCGTCGATGTGCCATCGCGGCATCCGGCGCGGGCGA
>JBEKCN010000985.1:0-2589 GCA_050014855.1 Streptosporangiaceae bacterium
GCTCGGCGGCCAGCAGCTGGCCTGCGCGGACGGGCGTACCTTCGAATGTGACTACTGGCCGGTGATGGTAGACGGCCGATACCGCGGTGACATCTGGCTCGCCTGGGACATGTCGGACCGCAAGGCGCTGGAGACCCAGCGCCAAGAGCTGCTCGACGCCGAGCTGACGGCCCGCCGCGCAGCGGAGCTGGCCCAGCGGAAGCTTGAGCGGCAGAACAGGCAACTTCAGGAGCTGGTCGAAGCCAGGAAAGACTTCGTGGCCATCGTGTCACATGAACTACGCACGCCACTGACCTCGATTGTGTCATTCATCGAGTTGATGCAGGCGGAAGCTGAGGGTCTCAGCGAGGACGGCGCACACTTCCTGAGCATCATCCAGCGCAACGCCAACCGGCTGATCCGCCTGGTCGGCGACCTGCTGCTGCTGAACCGGCTCGAGTCGGGCACGGTTCCGCTGGAGCTGGCCCCGGTGCGCATCGCCGAACTGACCCGCGAGGCGGTCCGCGACGCATCGGCCTCCGCCGCGGGTTACGGCGTCACCCTGGATGCCGCCGTGAGGAGCGACGGGCCGATGCTCCAGGGGGACCATCTTCGCCTGAGACAGGTCCTGGACAACCTGATCACCAACGCCGTCAAGTTCTCTCACCCCGGTGATGTGGTCCGCGTCGTGAGCACCTGGGACGCTGGCGTGTGGCGGATCGACGTGACCGACACGGGCATCGGGATCCCAGCCGCGGAGACCGGCCAGCTCTTCGACCGCTTTGTCCGGGCCTCCAACGCGCGAACCTCCGGCCGCCCCGGCACCGGTCTCGGCCTTTCGGTCGTCCAGGCGATCCTCGATCTGCATGGTGGCCGCGTCGCCGTGAAAAGCGCGCTGGGCCGCGGCACCACGTTCAGCATCTACTTGCCGGGGCCGGCATGAAGGGCCGGGTCCTGGTGATCGAGGACGACACCGACGTCGCGCTCAGTGTCCAGACCGTGCTGAGCCGGAGCGGGTTCGACGTGGCCAGCTCCGCCGACGGCCGGCAGGGCCTGCGCGACTTTCACGCCAGGCGGCCCGACCTCGTTGTCCTCGACATTGGGCTGCCGTCGCTGGACGGCTGGGAGGTCCTCGAGCGCATCCGCGACATGAGTGACGTCCCGGTCCTTCTCCTCACGGCCCGGGGCCATGAAGGGGACAAGGTCCGCGGGCTGGACAGCGGCGCTGACGACTACCTGACCAAGCCGTTCGGGAACCGGGAACTGACCGCGCGGGTTCACGCGCTGCTGCGGCGGCCGCGGGCGCAGCGGGAGGATGCCGACAGCTACGACGACGGCACGGTGCTGATGAAGTTCGCCTCCCATGAAGTCAGCGTGAACGCTAAGCCGGTTGAGCTCACCCCGACCGAATTCCGGTTGCTCGGAGCCCTGGTGCGGCACCAGGGTCAGACCCTCTCCGCCGAACAGCTGCTCGAGCTGGCCTGGAATGATCCGTTCGCGGTGGGGCCGGAGCGGGTGAAGTTCGCCGTCATGCGGCTGCGCCGCAAGCTCGGGCAATCCACCGCGGCGTCGTTGCCCATCGAAGCGGTCCGGGGGTTCGGCTACCGGTATGTGGCCCCCGCTGCGAAGGTACCGTCCGCGCATTGACGGGCAACCGTCCCGCACCAGCGCGGCAACGCGGCCGCCAGCCGGACGGTGCACGGTGGGGGAATGAGCAGAACGGATCCGGTCACGTCGCGAGGGCGCATTCTCCTAGTGGAGGACGACGCCGACAGCGCCTACTACGCGGTGCATGTCCTCACCACGATGGGCCATTTCGAGGTCGAGCACACGAACGACGCCGCCGTCGCCCTGCAGCGGGCCCGTTCCGAGCCCTGGGACCTGGTACTGGCCGACGTCGACCTGCCCCAGATGACCGGCACAGAACTGCTCGAAGCGCTGCGGGAGGCGGTTCCGGCGCTGCCCGTCGCCGTTATGACCGCACACGTCGCCATCGGCGCGGCCATGGAGTCGCTGCGCAGGAGCGCCGACGCGTTCCTGGAGAAGCCGGTGCCGCCGGCCCGGCTCGTCGCGGTGGCGTCCGCGCTGATCGCCGGGGCGGCGGTCTGTCCCCCGGCCTGCACCCGTCAGGCGGAAGACGCGGGACGCCGGGTCAGCCGCACCTTAGCGTTGGGGTGCGCGCGCCACGTGTCGGCCCCGGACGCGGCCGCGGTCTTGGCCTGCTCCCACTTCAGCTGCGCGAACTGGCTGGGCGGCACGTCCAGCTGCTGCGCCCACTGCCGGGTGGCCGACACCACGTGCGCGCCGGCCACGGCCAGCCCCACCCCTACCAGCGCGAGGCCGATCCCGACCAGCGACCCGCCGACGATCAGCGGCCCGGACTGCACCTCCGGCCAGGTCGCGTCCGGCTGGCTGTTCGCTGCTCCATTTGCCATAACGCCCATCCCAACGTTGTCAGATAATCGTGTGCGTGTCTGCCGAGCGGCCGGGCATCCCCGCCTGGGTGAATGGCGACTATTATCCCCGCTACCTGGTATCAAACACTCAGCGTGCCGGACATGTCTATGGGCCAGCCGGGCCACCTGTGCCACGAAGCAATTGATTGCGGAG
>JBEKCN010000986.1:0-2589 GCA_050014855.1 Streptosporangiaceae bacterium
GGACGGCCGTGAAGGCCGGCGACCAGCTCACTTACGTGGTGAGTGTCCGGGACGGTGGCACCCGCAGTGCGCCGCATCTCAAGATCACGCAGACCTTGTCCGCGGGCCTGGAGTTCCTCTCGGCCAGCCCCCGCGGTACGGCCGCCAACGGGCAGGTCGCCTGGTACGCCGGCATTCGGGCGGGCGGCACCCAGACCTTCCGCGTGGTAGCGCGGGTGACGCGGCCACCGGCCCGGCAACTTCGGCTGGCCGCGGTCGCGTGCGCCGCGGCGGACGGCAGCAGCAGGCCGATTGTCTGTGCGGCCCACCTCGATCGGCTGCCCGCCGCTGCGGCCGCGCCTGCGTCCCAGGGCGCCAGGCCCTCCCACCTGGTCTGGCTGGCTTATGCCATGGCGGTCCTGGTGGTGCTTGCGGCCGGCGTGCTCGCGGTGATCGCATTCCGCCGCCTCCGCCTGCGGCGGCGACCGGCCTGACGCCGGGGATTCGCCCCATGGGATCCCTACCCAGGCTCCGGGTACTGGCTGAGCTTCTTACCAGCGACCATCGGACGTCGGAGCGGTACCCAGGGCCTGCCTGCCCGGGCACCGGTCCGTGCTATTCCTTGAGCAGGGGCGGCTTCGCGCAATCGCGCGGCCCAGCGCCCGACTGGCGGTGAGGAGGAACGGTGCCGGCGGCTCGTGATGACCTTGGGCATCCGGTTCCGCTGAACCGGCCGGCCCGGCGGGTGGTGTCCCTGGTCCCGTCGCTGACCGAGTCGGTGGCCGTGACCCGCCCGGACGCCCTGGTGGGTGCGACCGACTGGTGCACCCATCCCGCGGGCCTGGACGTGCCGCGCGTGCGCGGGACCAAGAACCCGAACCTGGCGGCCATCAAGGATCTGCGGCCCGACGTCGTGCTGGCCAACCAGGAGGAGAACCGGCGGGTCGACGTGGAACGCCTCCGGGCCGCCGGGGTACCGGTATGGGTGACCGTTATCCAGACCGTGGATCAGGCGGTGGCCGCACTGCGGCGGATGTTCGGGGCGCTGGGCTGGCCGGTGCCGGAGTGGCTCGGCGCCGCCGAACGGGAATGGAGCCAGCCCGCGCCCGGCCCGCGGGTCCGCGCCGCCATCCCCATCTGGCGGGACCCGTGGATGGTGGTCGGGTCGGCCACGTTCACCGGCGACGTCGCTGCCCGGCTCGGGCTGGACAATGTCTACGGCGACGACCCCGGCCGGTATCCGCGCATCGACCTGGACAATCTGGCCGCGCGCGAACCGGAGCTCATCGTGCTGCCCGATGAGCCCTATGCGTTCAGCGCCGGCGACGGACCGGAGATGTTCCCCCGCCAGCGGGTCGCGCTGGTCGAGGGCCGCAGCCTGACCTGGTACGGCCCGTCGCTGGTCACCGCCCGCTCCGTGCTGCGCGCCCAGCTCGACGCGGCCCGCCCCGCCGGCTGATCAGGCGATCGCGGCGTGGGCCGCCGAAGCCGCCAGGGCTTCATGATCGGCTCCCGCTGCCCGTCAGGGCAGCGAGGCCAGGTAGGGGGCGACCGCATTGGCGAAGTTGTAGCCGTTGCCGGGCCCGCCGCAGGGCCCCGGTGCCTCGCCCGGAGGGAAGGCTCGTGTCCGACCTGTCTCGCCGCCTGGGATGTGATCGCCGCCTGCTCAGGATCCGCAGGAGAATAAGCCGCAGAAGCTGACCTCCCTGGTCAGCGCCGACTGCGCACAGGCCCACGGGTTAATCCTCTGCGCGCGCTTATGCTCCTATGCAGGCAAAACGGGTAGGAGTGGTCGCCGGTGATAGGTGACCGATCGGCTGCAGTGACACCGCAAGCTTCCGTACTGGCTACGGTCATTGGGATGTAATGCCGTAGTGCGCCGTTACCCGGCAGTTTACCGGCGCTTTTAACGCCCGAATTGTTCCTCTCTGCCGGAATACACCTTTTATTGCTACACCACAAGCAAACGATGATAACGGTGTCAGGGGCCGGATAACCCGTGCGCGCAAGGGTTCGCGGGCCGGGGCGGCGCTGGGCGCCTGAGCCGGCATGACCGGAAAGCTGAATTTTGGTCATCCCACATGCGCTGTCACGGATGACCGGAAATAGCAGCATCAGAGCCCAGTTATCAGCAGATATTTTTTCCAGAACACCGTAATCCGACATGCACCGGTAAGCGTCTCTTGTATTGGTGGCCCAGGTAAGCACCGGTCTGCCCTGTTGACGAGGCTATGCATTGTTCGCACCACCTTGCGGCTGTCCTGCGGCCACGGGGTCATTTCCGGATTGGTGGGGGAGCTCGTTGAGCGGACATCGGCGCAGAGTGAGAATGTGGTTGGCTGCGTGCCTGGTAACCGTGCTCGGTGCTTCCGGATTGGCGGCAACGGGGGTGACCGCCGCCGCCGCGGCCACCCCGCCCACGCTGAACCTGAAGATCCTGCTGGTCGGCGACGGATCGGCCGACGTCACGACGGCGGCCTGGGAGGCGGCCCTGAAGAGCGAGGGTGTCGCCTACGACGAGGTCACGGCCACTGGGGCCTACGGGAGCGAGACCGTCACGCTGCCCGCGCTGTCCAGCGGCACCACGGGCAACTACAACGGCGTCGTCAT
>JBEKCN010000987.1:0-2586 GCA_050014855.1 Streptosporangiaceae bacterium
CCCGCCAGCGTTCAGCAGATCCAGACCGACGTTGCCAGTTTCAAGGCCTACGATCAGGATGGCAATCTGCTGACCTGCGAGAGTGTGAATGTCATCGGCAGCCCTACGGTGAATGCAGCCGGTGGTGAGCTTGCAAAGGTTGATGTTGCTTACAGTGACGGAACCTCGTATTGGGAGACATATGCGTTTGAGTCTACGAACGGGGTCGGTCATTTTACCCTCACCGAAGACTATCAGGAGACAGGTAGTTCAACAGGCTGATCCAACCAGGGGGGGCACACCATGATTATCTTCATCTTCGTCGCGACGCTGGTCATCACAGCCATAGTGTGCCTGGTCCGCTCCGTCCGGCAGTCAGGGCCACCACTGACGCAGGATGAGCGGGTGCGTGTCAGCCAGGCCATATCCAAGAACATTCAGGAGAACAGCCGCCACTCATTTGAAGCCGCACGCCTCCAGGCCCCTATTGTCCACATCTTAGACAAAGGAATCTCCGTGGATGAAGTCGCCGAAAGAGCAGCGCTTTACGGAAGGGATATGCGACCCGCGACAACTGGAAATATTTAGCGATAGTTAACAAATTGGACCGCGAAATCAAGGTCTTGTGCGCGGACTAGGCGCTGGACCACCTGGAGATCGTCTCGGCTCTTGCTTGAGATCCGTAGCTCGTTGCCCTGGACCAGCGCCTTGACACCCTTCGGCCCACTGTCACGGATGAGCTTCGACAATTTCTTGGCATTCTCCTGGCTGATGCCCTCGACGACCGTGACCGTGACCTTATATATCTTGCCGGATAGCGCGGGCTCGGTCGCCTCGATGTTCTTCAGCGAAACCTCGCGTCTGACAAGCCGTTCTTTGAAGAGATCGAGGACAGCGTTCGCGCGCAGATCCGAATTAGCCTGGATATCAATCGTCTCCCCGGACCACCTGATGCCCGCATCGACGCCCTTGAAGTCGAATCGCTTCGTGATTTCCCTTGCCGTCTGGGTGACCGCGTTGTCTATCTCCTGGTGATCAGGCTTGTTGACGATGTCAAACGAGGACTCCGAGCTCATGGCGGCCATCGTACCTGGAAGCGTCGCCTGAACGTCGGACCAGCGGGATGAAGCCAGTGCGGGACTCCAGAAGGCGTCGCTCCCAGTGGCCCGTGCAGGTGCTTGGGCGAACGCGCGATCAGCGACCGCTGGAGCAGGACCATATTCTCTGTAGGCGTTGCCGGATCGCGTGCCCGTCGCGTGACCGCATGCACAGTAGGTTAGCTAAGCGTAGCCTCGGTGAGGAACCTCATGAAAGTCGAACTCATCGCTCGCTGTGTGCGAGGAATCGAGTACGCGGTCGCCGACGAGATCACCGCACTGATGCCAGGTGACCTCACGCTGGGCGCCCGCGAGGTCAGGTTCCAGGTTCCCCCGCTAGACGCTGCCGTGTGCGAGCTCCGGACCCCGGACGACATCTTCCTGTCGGTCGGGCGTGTCGAGGGCGTGGGCCACCGCAAGGATGTGCTCCCGGGGCTAGCCGAGCAGGTACGGCAGATGGACTGGCGCACGGCAGTTGAGACGCTTGCGCGGGTGCGCGATCTGTCCGCCCCGCGTCGGTTCGATGTGGTGGCGAGCCTCGTCGGCCGCCGCAACTACTCGCGGTACGACGTCGAGGATGCGGTCGGTTCGGCGCTAAGCGGCGAACTGGGTGCGCGGTACATCTCACGGCGGCCCGCTGCCTCCGCCTCGATGCAGCCTGTCGCGCTTAGCATCCGGCTGTTTATCAGCGCAGACACCGCCGGAATTGCGATCAGGCTCGCGGCCGGTCCATTGCACCGCCGCTCTTACAAACGAGACGCATCGCGAGGAACGCTGCACCCGCCGATGGCGGCAGTACTGGCCCGCTTGCTCTCGGTCGCCCCCTATGAAGCGGTTCTTGACCCTTTCTGCGGCGACGGAACCATTCTGATCGAGATCGCAGAGATTGCTCCGGGCGCGGACATCCGCGGGTCCGACCTCGACCCCGCGCGTGTCGATAATGCCGTTGCCAACGCGGCACGGGCGGGCACCGACATCCCCTTCTCTGTCATGGACGCTGGGCGGCTAGATCTTGGCGACCGGACAATCGATGTGCTTGCCGCCAATCCGCCCTGGAATCTCGCGGTAGACGCCACTGGGCTCTTGAAGGACGGACTTGGCCAGTTCTGGGCAGAGGCCTCAAGGGTGATCTCTCCAGTCGGGCGAATGGGCATCATCGTGGACGCTGAACTCAGTGTATCTGCCGAGTTGCGCCGACTGGGCTACCAACTTCCCCTGGTTCAGACAGTTCGCCTAGCGGGACGGCTGAGCGAGATCATCCTGGGCACACCGCCAGGCCGTCCGCACTGGACTCTGCCCGACGGGATCGCCAGGTGGCGGCGCGAAGCACTGGCCGCGGGCCTGGTGAGCGACAGCGGCTTCGAGGCGAAAACGGCCCGATGCTGACTGGCGCGGGATCATAGTGGGCGTATGTTGATGTTGAAGTTAATAACGACCCGTTCGGATTTACCGTAGAACGGGGCGACTTTGTGGAGGATATCGGCAGGCCACATCAGCAGTAGTCCGGGCT
>JBEKCN010000988.1:0-2582 GCA_050014855.1 Streptosporangiaceae bacterium
TGCCCGTCTACGACAGCCGCGTCAAGAAGGTTCTCAACAGGCCCCGCACAGACAACCGGTGGTGGCACGACCTGCGCGACCGGCTCATCAATGACCAGAACCTCGTCCGCGAGCTTGAGTCAGTTCGTGACAGGGCAGGCGCGGGCCACATGTCCCTTCTCCGCGTCTTCGACGTGATGTGCTGGATGTTCAGCTGGGAAGGCGAACACGGCCCACGCGGCCAACAAATGTCGGACTAACCGAGACAAGCGACGGTCCCGGGTCTCAGCCGATCCGGCACGTCCGCTGGACGCAGGACCGGCACTTGCCCGCTCAACTAAGACCGGACAATCATCATCGGAGTCTGCCGCTGGGAATACTGGAGGCTGTCCAAAACGAGCCAGCTTTGCCACAGAGCGTGACTATCAGCCCAGACGCAAGCGTGTGAACCACCGTCCGGCGCAGCTGTCGCGTCGTTGACTGTGCCACTTTCGGCCTGCTGGCCGGTTTACCGGACATGCCGAATTGAGAGCGTTTGCGCCATCGTATGCTTATGCGCAGTCCAGCATGATCATTCGCCACCGGTAATTCGGCCGGAGGGATCTCGTCAACCACTCGATTCACCTCCGCGGTGGCCTCCCCTGCCGATTCTACGCGGTCGCCAGGTGCGCTGCCCGGGCTGGAGTCTCCGCGCAGATCGTCCAGTTCTGTTTGGGTTACCTCCTGCGGCTAGTGGAGATCGCGGGCTTATGCGCTGCTTGGTCTCGTGCCGCCGCCGCAGTTGTTTGCTTATTTGCCGCCGCCCGCGCCGCGCTAAGCGAAAGGCTCATTTTTATTTGCTGCCAGAGTCTGGAATGCTTATCGAGTAAGCCATCTTAGCGCAAGAGGGGAAGGGGCAATGAGCGATGACTTTGACAATTTGGCGCGGGTTGCGTCGGATGCCCTGGTATCGGCGATAGCAACTGATTCATGGGAGGCCGCGAAGCGTCGCTTTGTGGCCGTCATAGGCCACGAGCGGCAGATAGACGCCACGCGCGCCGAACTGGCCGCCAGGAGCGGTCCCGATCTGGCCAGGGCGCAGCTAGCACAGGCGCGGGGGTGGGTTACCCGCCTGCGGGACGCCCTGGATGACGAACCCGGCATGGCTCCGGACCTGCAGGCGCTTCTCGCCGACCTGCACATGACCTCACCGCCACCTGCCGCCGCGCCAGTGGTCCAGAAAGTCAGGGCTGGCCGCAGGTCGCAGGTCATCAACGTCAGCGGCACCACTGTCACAGGTAACTCCGGCGAGACCTACGTCGGTGTCGGCAAGGTGGTCAAGCGGCGATTCGGGATCTTCCTGTCCCCGGCCATGGTCTTCGGCCGTGCGGCGAAGCGGGTAGCGACGGCACATCCGCTCATTGCAGGCACGGTTACCTTCGCCGTGGCGGCCGGGGGAATTTCCGGCGGCCTTGTCCGGACGCATGCTCCAGGTCACAGCAGCGTTTCCGCAGCACCTGCCGGGATTTCGTCTCCGGGGTCCAGCCCCGGCTGGCCGCAGTTGCACGGTGGCCCGGGCCGGACCGGCTACCAGCCGGACGAGACGCAGATCGGGACCGCGAATGTCGGCAAGCTGTCGCAGGCGAGGACCTACCACACGAACGGCAGTCCGTCTGCGCCATTGATCGCCAACGGGATCCTCTACGTGGACACGAATCAGCTTTACGCGTTCGACGCGACCGGGGCGGCCCACTGCTCGGCCGCACCCACGACCTGCACCCCATTGTGGACAGCGCCAACTGCCGATTTCGACGGCATGACCATCGCAAACGGGGACGTATTCGTCACAGACGCCGAAGGCGTCCAGGCATTCGACGCCGCCGGATCGGCAAACTGCTCAGGCACGCCGAAGATATGTGCCCCACTGTGGGCAACCAGCATAAACTCTTCGACCGGCCCGCCATTCACGCCCGGACCGGGCTCACCGGTGGTCGCCAACGGAGTGCTGTACGTCCCGGGATACGGGGCCGGCATGGCCCTCCGCCAAGGCGGGGCGTACGTGGCGGCGTTCGACGCGGCCGGATCAAAAGACTGCTCGGGATCACCGGTCGTGTGCGCTCCGATGTGGACGACTACTGGCGTTCCCAAGTTCGTCGGCAACACTGGTTCGCCGGCGATCGCCAACGGCGTCATCTACATCGCGAATGGGTCACTCTATGCGTTCGACGCCGCAGGATCGGAAAACTGCTCAGGCACGCCGAAGGTATGCGCCCCACTGTGGACCGGCACCATATCTAACGGCTCGACCTATTCGGCACCGGCCGTCGCGAACGGGATCGTCTACGTCGGCGCAGTGAATTCAGGGCTGTACGCTTTCGACGCCACTGGGTCAACGAACTGCTCGACCGGAGCGGCTGTGCGGACATGCGCGCCGCTCTGGATCGCTACAACCTCGTCGGGCATCGAAGGGACACCGGCGGTCGCGTACGGTCTCGTCTACGCCGTCTCCCCCGATGGCGTACTCTCGGCGTTCGCCGCAGTCCGGCCGGGGAACTGCCCGGGAACCGGCATCGCGAAGACCTGCGCCCGCGCGCCACTCTGGACCACTGCGGCCGATACGGGCG
>JBEKCN010000989.1:0-2581 GCA_050014855.1 Streptosporangiaceae bacterium
AGGATGCCCTCGAAGGGCCAGGCCTCGACGGGGTCATCGACGGAGGCGGTGATGTTCCGGAACTTCAGCGCGCTCATCGTGTCATCTCCGCGGCCAGCGACCGGCACACGTCGGTGACAGTCTCCCAGGCAGCCCAGCGGGCGTCGAGGCTCTTGTAGCTGCCCAGCTGCCTGACCGTCCGCTGGTCCGCCGGACGTGGATCGGCGAGCTGGCGGGCGAGCTGAGTTGCGACGCCCTCCGCCCCAGGGCCGCGCTGGTCGGCGTAGTAAAGGTCGATGTGGGCGAGGACCTGGCCGGAATGCGGGATTCCGTAGCGATCGGATAGGGCGGCCACGTCAAGGTAGTCCCGGACCTGGTTCCGCCGGACGATCAGGTAGCCCTTGATCCGCAGGGTCTCCTCCGGCGTTGGCACCCGCAGCTTCTGCCCGGAAGGCAGCTTGACCTCGGTGACCTCGAGCGGCCTGCTCCGGATGAGCTGGCGGACGCCGGACTCAATGTCACCGAGCTCGCCGAGGATGATCTTGCCGGGAGTGACCCTGTTGGTGACCCAGCCCTCGGTTGCCTCGATCGCCTCAAGGACGGTGTCGAAGCGCACGTTCAGGTCCGCCAGCACATGGTCGTGGTCGAACGACGTGCGGTGGCTGGCCCACAGCGCCGCTGCCGAGCCGCCGACCAGGATGGCGTCGGGGACAACAGCCTGAAGGCGCGCAGCCGATTCAAGCACGCGCACCAGGTCGGGACGGCTCAGCCCCGGTGTTACGTCCGCGTTCTCAGGCATTGGCGTAGCCCTCCCCTCTGTCAAGGACTAGCGTATCATATCTGATACGGATGCCCAGCAGGGAAATCGCGCCAAGGCCGCGTGCCCGAACGCCTTGCGCCGGAAACCCGGGCGCGGTCGGCTGCGGATGGTAACCGCTACCTTTGGTATCGGTTGATATACTTAAAGTAATAACCGGCGTATCCATGCAGGTGGTGACCGCCTTGCGGAGAGCCTTCGCATCGGTTTCCGGCCCGGCATGCGCCCGGCAGCGGTCCAGAATGGAGATCATAGGTGAATGAGCAGGCCCTGCCTCCGGGCAGGATCGGCGTATTCCTCCTCGACGATCACGAGGTATTCCGGCGTGGGCTGCGGCAACTGCTCGGCGCTGAACCGGACATCGATGTGGTCGGCGAGGCGGGAACGGCCGCAGCGGCGCTGGCCCGGATACCCGCGCTGCGTCCAGACGTGGCGGTCCTCGATGTGCGACTGCCCGACGGGGACGGTGTCTCGGTCTGCCGGGAGATCCGTTCCGGGCTCCCCCGGACCGGATGCCTGATGCTCACCGCGTACGGCGACGATGAGGCACTCTTCGGTGCGATCCTGGCCGGTGCCGCCGGTTACGTGTCGAAGCGGACGTGCGGCGCGGACCTGGTGCAGGCCGTGCGCACCGTCGCGTCCGGCCAGTCGATGCTTGACCCGTACGCGTCACGCCAGGTGATGGAGCGACTGCGGGAGCATATGGCCAGCGCGGACCCGGTGGCGGCGTTGTCTCGCCAGGAAAGGCAGGTATTGGACCTGATCGGCGAGGGCCTGACCAACCGGCAGATCGCGGAGCGCATGTCCCTGGCGGAAAAGACCGCCAAGAACTACGTATCCACCCTGCTGACCAAGCTTGGCCTGCACAGCCGCACACAGGTGGCCGTGCTCGCCGCCCGCCGCGCGGACGCTGGCGGCGACTGACGCCAACGGCGCGCGGGCAAGGCGTCACGGGCTCACCCGGGCGTGGTCCGGTAAGCGGCGGCGGTGCACCGAGCACGTGGCCGCACCGAGCACGCGGCCGCACCGAGCACGCGGCCTCTCCGCGCGAATGGATACGCTTGGCATAACGCATAATGCCTGCGCTGAATGTCCGGGAAAACGATTCAGGAAACGTTTCCTGCGCGTTGCGGTCAATCATCTTATGCCGGTCACACTGGGCCAGGGGTGGCCGGGCTCCGGGGACTGGCGGCAGACCAATTTTACCGGCCTGGAGCTGGATATTTTCTGTCGTTTGCACAGAGGTCTTTGATATCCATGGCCGCTCCGCCGAACCGGCGCATGGCGGCTGGCCCATCGGCGGGTCGGGGCCAGTGCGGGCCAAGACGACGTCTCGTCGGCCGACCGGGGGTTGCCCGGCCGGGAAGCGCTCTGGGCATCCTCGTGACGCCGGGCGCCCCGACGCACCGTTTGATCCGCGTCCCACCTCATTCACGCCAATTCAGGCGAATAATTATCGCTCGCCCTAATTTGTTCCGGATAATTTATCAGCCCCGGTCATCCGGGTAATCCCGCAAAATCCTTGACGCCGCCAGGCCGGCTTGCTGAGGTAATCTTTAAATGATAATTTTATAAAAGCAGATTTAGGCGTGACGCTTTACTCGGGGGAGGGGCGAGCACGTGGGCAATACCGACCTGATGGATCCGGTGGGTGCTGCGATCGGGCCGGGACTGGACAGAGCGCCGACGGGAATCAGCGGCCTGGACCAGATCACGGGGGGCGGCCTGCCCCAGGGCCGCGTGACGCTGGTGGCGGGCAGCGCAGGAGCCGGGAAGACGCTTCTG
>JBEKCN010000990.1:0-2581 GCA_050014855.1 Streptosporangiaceae bacterium
TCCCCGGTCGTTCCTTTCGACCGCACCAGCCGGTGGTGGAAGCCGAGAAAGTCAACACCCCCGCCTCCCACCTCCAGGTGCACGATCGGGGTCTTGGCCGCCTTCGGTTCCAGACCGAGGCCAGCCAGCAAGGCCGTCGGGGAGCACTGGCCGATGATCGCGGCGACCTCGCCCGGGGTGAGCACCTCGGCCGGGTTACTTCTTCCCCTCGTTCGGCGGCGCTCATCCAGGCCCCCAGCCCATCGTCCAGGCCCTGGGCCTGGGCGACGGGCTGGACTAAGTACTGGTGTTCTGGTTTCCCCCGCCGCCCTGGTCAGCAGTGGCAGTCCAGGAAGCTGAGTTAGGCGGTGGTCCTGCCGGGGTCAGTGAACTCGTCAGGCCAGGTCAGCATGCGCCCCTGCATTTTCTTGCCGGGCATGCGGGCATATGACATGAGCGTACGCAGCACGTCCCGCCACGGCATGACCCCGTACCCTGGCAGCAGCAGCGGGAACAAGACGATGGCCTGGAACCCCGATAGCGCGATCGCGGGCCAGAACGTGCCGATCTTGTAAACGGGCAGGGCCAGGGCGATGCCCCACCAGGCCAGTCCCTGCGTCACGACAAGCCAGATGCGCACTACCCGCCCGGCCATGACCGGCGTGGGATTACGGTGACCGCTGCCGCCGGTCGGCACCCAGGCCGCGGCACTGCCGCGCAGCGAATCCGTTATCGCCAGCAGGTGTGCCACGCTGTAGATCATGACAAGCCGCAGGATCGGCGGCCGCCAGCCCCGGATCATCACCGGCATGGCGAACATGCCCAGCATCGCGGGCGCGAGCGGGCAGTAGTTACGGGGATCGACCTGATTCGGGAAGCACCAGATCATGACCAGGCTTGGCATTACCGCGGTGATCAGTGCCAGGACTGATTGCAGGTAGTAGAAAGTGCAGGACAGGAAGCTGATCCGCTGCGTCACCGTCATCCTGCAGGCGTGGAAGATACGCCCGACGATGTTGCGGTCCGTGGAGGGGAACACGTACGAGATACTCGACAGGCACCAGCGGTACTGCTGGTTGACGGCCGTTGCGAAAGTTTCCGGGCACAGGCCCTTGGCCAGGTTCAGAGGAACGTAAACAGTCCGGTAGCCGTACCGCATCAGGTCAATGCCGGTAATGACATCCTCGCCGCCGTCAATGGCAGGCCAGCCGCCTGCCGTTTCCAGCGCGGCCCGCCGGTAGCACACGTTCGTGCCGACGCACATCGCCGCATTCAGCTTCTCCTGCGACGGCTGGACGTAGGTGAAGAACATCTCCTGAATCGTCCCGGCGTGCCGCTGCAGCCAGTTCGGGACGCGTTCCCTGTCCACATCGAAATACTGGGAAGTCTGCGCGATGCCGACCTTCCGGTCGCTGAAATACGGGAGAAGCTGGGCGAGGAACCCCGGCGCCGGGGCAAAATCCGCGTCGAACACCACGATGTACTCGCCGTCGGAACGCTTCAGTCCGTGGTTCAGGTTGCCGGCTTTCTTATACTCGCCGCGGTTCGGGCGCACGATGTAGTTGAAACCGTGCTCCCGGCAGAGCCTGTGCACCTCGCCGCTCGCGCCGTCGTCCAGCACGTAGACGCGCCACGGCCCGCGCCAGGCCAGGCCGCCCACATGCCGGAACGTATTGGCCAGCACCTCGAGCCGCTCACCGCAGACCGGGATGAAAATGTCCACGGACGCAAGGTCCTGCGATGTATCCGCGAATACCTGATCATGACTGGCGGCAGTGATCGACGGGCGCACCAGCGTCAGGATCAGCGTGTAAACCGACCACGGCACCAGGATGACCAGCATGCCGATCCACGGGTACAACATCCAGGACTTGCTGAAGACCGCCCAAATGCCGTACAGCGATCCCAGTGACAGCGTGCAGATGGTAACCGCGAGCAGCCGTCGCTTCTGCTTGCCGAAAATCGAGAACTGCTCGGCTACTGGCGGCGGTTGCGGCAGTCCCCCGTGCGCTATGTCCTCCGGGTACAGGGTCTCGCCGTTCAACGGCCCCAGGAGCGCCGTCTTTTTCTCCCCCGTCATGCTCCCGGCGCCCTCACGTATGTGACGTGCAAGCTGACCGAACTCGCCAGGTCCGGGTGCCCGGCCAGCACCTGGAACCAGCCTTGGGCGTGCGGCAGCCGTTGATGGCAGAGCGCCCCGATATTGACCGGCGCCATCGTGAACGATGCGGGGACGGTCGGTAAAAACCGTGACGTCATCGTGGCCGCAGGTGCTCACCATCACTTGTTCCCCTCGCCTCGCTTGTGTTTGCCGGCCGGAGCGCTGGGCGCCGGCGAGGGCGAGCGGAAGTAGCCGGGACTGACCCCGCCGGGCCGCCTGACTTGCCAGACCGGTCTCCGCTCCCCCCAGGCCCACCCTGTATTTCAGCCATCCCTTGCTCGCGCTCGCCATCGTGACCCCTCCCTGCCGCCGTTTTGTGTCGTCAGCGCTTCAGCTACGGGGCCGGGGAGCGGATCGGTTCGCTCGGCGGGCATTTATTCCGCGGGGCAGGCCGTCATACTGAAACCGGGAGGCGCCAAGCCCGATGAACCGGGAGGCGCC
>JBEKCN010000991.1:0-2577 GCA_050014855.1 Streptosporangiaceae bacterium
CCCAGCGCAGCGGTTCCGGTTCCCAGCGGCGGGCCCGGTGCCCGACCCAGGGCAGCACCGTCCGCTCGGTTGAGCGGCCCGCGACGAGATCGGCCAGCGTCCGCCCGGCGAGGTTGGCGGCGGCGACACCATGGCCGGTGTATCCGCCCGCCCAGCCCAGCCCGGACGCCGGGTCGGCCGTGACCGTGGCGCACCAGTCGCGGGGCACGCCGAGGACACCGCACCAGGCGTGATCGATGCGGTAACGGGCCGCGGGCGGGAACAGGTCCCGCAGCACCTGCGCCAGCGTGCTGACCGCCGCGGGCTGGGTCACGCCGCGGTGGTCAACCCCGGACGCGAAGCGGTAGGGGATACCGCGGCCGCCGATCGCGATCCGGTCGTCGGCGGTGCGCTGTGCGTACATGTACACGTGCGCACTGTCGCCTATGGTCTCCCGGCCGTTCCAGCCGACCTGCTGCCAGGTGTCGTCGTCCAGCGGCTCGGTGACGATCATCGAGCTGTTCATCGGCAGCAGTTCCCGGCGCTGGCCTGGCAGCCGGCTGGTGAACCCCTCGGTAGCGCGCAGCACGAACTGCGCGGTGACGTCGCCGAAGACGGTGCATGCCCGGGCGCTTGAAGCCGCACCGTCCAGCCCGGGCCCGGCGCGGCGGGGCAGGATCCGGGTCACCGGGGTCGCCTCGTAGATCTCGGCCCCGGCCCGCTCGGCCGCTTCGGCGAGACCCGTGACGAGTTTGGCCGGCTGGATACGCGCGCAGTGCGGGGAGTACAGGGCGCCCATTCCTCCCGCCACGCGGACCCTCGTGGCGAGCTCGGCCGCGCTCAGGTACCGGACGTCTTCCTCGCCCAGGCCCCACTCCCGGTCGGCGGCCAGCTCCGCCTTCAGCCGCTCGTCCTGGGCGGGCGTGGTCGCCACCGCCAGTTCGCCGCCCTGGACCAGATCCGCGTCGATGTCCTCGGCGTTGCAGACCCGGGCCACCTCGCCGATTGTCTGCTGGAGCTGCCGCTGCAGGTCGAGGACCCCGGCCCGGCCGGCCGGGTGACGCGCATAGCGATCACGCGAGCCGGGTAGCGTGCTGGTCAGCCAGCCACCGTTGCGCCCGGATGCCCCGAAGCCGGCGAACGCGGCCTCCAGTACCACCACCCGCAGCGACGGTTCCGCCCGCTTCAGGTAGTACGCCGTCCAAAGCCCGGTGAACCCGGCCCCCACAATGCACACGTCGGCGCTGGTCGGGCCGGGCAGCGACGGACGTCGCGGCGGGAAGCCGCCACGGGCGCGCCACCAGAACGACACGTCACCGTTGCATCCCGCCGTTACGGGCTTTGCATCACCGTCAAAGGAGTCCATGGCCAATACCAACCTAGTGCACCAACTCATAAGTCCCTGAGCTTGCGGGTTCCTCGCCCTGGGGCGAGCGACTTTCCGTGTGCCGGGTGGCGTTCGCCGCAAAGGACGATTCGCTCCCAGACGGCAACGGCCGGCCGCGACGGCAACGGCCCGCCCGACGGCACCGATCGCTCTCCAACGGCGCCGGTCGCTGCGGGACGGCAACGGCCGGCCGCGACGGCAACGGCCGCTCCCGGACGGCACCGGAATTGAGGGCTGCCGCTCAAGCCGCGGTGCCTGAGCCGGACCGGCTGGGCTTCGCGGCGGCGGACTTAGTAGCGTCGAGCTATGCGGCTTGGGGTGCTCGATGTGGGTTCGAACACGGTTCACCTGCTCGTGGTAGATGCGTATCCCGGCGCTCGGCCGCTTCCGGCGTTCTCGCACAAGGCCGAGCTGCATCTTGCGGAGCACCTGGAGGACGGCCGGCTCTCCCCCAAGGGGGAGGGGCTGCTCGGCGCGTTCGTCGCCGAGGCCGTCCGGATCGCGGAGGACAAGGGTGTCGAGGACTTCATGGGCTTCGCCACTTCGGCGGTACGCGACGCGGTCAACGGGGACGCCGTGCTCAGTCGCATCGCGAAGCAGACCGGCGCGCGGATTAACGTGCTGGCCGGCGAGGATGAGGCCCGCCTGACCTTTCTCGCGGCTCGCCGGTGGTTCGGCTGGTCCTCGGGGCGGCTGCTGGTCCTCGACATCGGCGGCGGATCGCTGGAGATCGCTTCCGGGGTGGACGAGGACCCGGACGTTGCGGTATCCCTGCCGCTCGGCGCGGGCAGGCTGACCCGGGACTGGCTCCGCGCCGACCCCCCGACCGCCGCCCAGACCCGGGACCTGCGCAAGTATGTCCGGGCCGAGATGGGCCGCACGGTCGGCGGCATCATGCGATACGGGCGGCCGGACCGCGCGGTCGCGACCTCCAAGACGTTCCGGCAACTGGCCCGGGTCGCCGGCGCTGCGGCGTCCAGCGAAGGGCCGTATGTGCGGCGGGTACTGCGGCAGGCGGACGCGGAATCTTGGGCGGCCCGGCTGCCCAAGATGCTGCTCGCGGAACGCGCCCGGTTGCAGGGCGTGTCGGCGGGCAGGGCCCCCCAGCTGCCGGCCGGTGTCATCGTGGCCGATGCGGCGATTGACCTGTTCGGCGTCCCCGAGCTGGTGATCTGCCCCTGGGCCCTGCGGGAAGGCGTGATTCTCCGCCG
>JBEKCN010000992.1:0-2574 GCA_050014855.1 Streptosporangiaceae bacterium
GGCGCGGCCGTGGCCGTCCTGGTGGTCGCCTGCCCCTGCGCGCTCGGCCTGGCCACCCCCACGGCGCTGCTGGCCGCGGTCGGCCGCGGCGCCGAGCTGGGCATTCTGGTCAAGAGCGCCCGCGCGCTGGAGGCGGCCCGGAACGTCCGCGTCATCATCTTCGACAAGACCGGCACGCTGACCACGGGAGTGATGCGGCTGCAGGGCATCACGACGGCACCAGGCACCGACGAGGACGAGGCGCTGCGGCTGGCCGGGGCGGTCGAGGACGCGTCCGAGCACCCGATCGGCCAGGCCCTCGCGCGCGAAGCCGCGGCCCGGTTCGGCCAGCTGCTCCCGGTCACCGGCTGCACGCCGCTGCCCGGGGCGGGGGTCCGCGGGGTGGCCGGCGGGCACACGGTAACGGTCGGCAGCCCAGCGCTGTTCGCGGAGCAGGGGCTGACTGTCCCGGTCCCGCTGGGCCGGGCCGCCGCGACCGCCGAGGACGCGGGCCAGACCGCAGTACTGGCTGGCTGGGACGGCGCGGTCCGTGCCGTGCTGGTGGTCGCGGACGGCCTGCGTCCCGGCAGCGCGGCCGCGGTGGCCCGTATCCAGCGGCTCGGCCTGGCCACCGCGCTGCTCACCGGCGACAGCGAGCGCACGGCCCATGCCGTGGCCGCTCAGCTGAAGATCCCGAAACAGAACGTCTTCGCGCGGGTTCGGCCCGAGGAGAAGGCCGGCAAGATCCGCCAGCTTCAGGACGAGGGCTTCGCCGTGGCCATGGTGGGCGACGGGGTCAACGACGCCGCCGCACTGGCCCAGGCCGACCTGGGCATGGCGGCCGGCACCGGGACCGACGCCGCCATCGGCGCCGCCGACCTCACTCTGGTCAACTCGGACCCCAGCACGATCGCCGAGTCACTGCTGCTGGCCCGGACCACGCTGACGGTGATCCGGGGCAACCTGGCCTGGGCCTTCGGCTACAACGCGATCGCGATCCCGGCCGCGGCGCTCGGTTACCTCAACCCGCTGTTCGCCGGGATCGCCATGGCGGCCAGCTCGCTGATCGTGACTGGCAACAGTTTGCAGATACGGCGATTCGGGCGGCGGCGCCTGGCCCAGCGGTCCGCCCCATTGCCCGGGCCAGAGGACGGGCCCGGACTCGCCGAGGATGGCCGGTGAGCGCACCGGCCACGGCCGGCCGCGGCACGCAGCCGGCCCCCCCGCAGGAGGCCCGGGGACCGGGCCATGGCCGGGACTGGCTGCGTGAGCTGGCCCGGGCCGCCGCCGGGCCGGTGATCTGCGCCGCCGTGCTCATCGGGCTGCTGTCCGCCTGGGTCGTCACCGGCGGAACGGGGAATATCGTCTCCCAGCAGGTCCAGGTCACGCAGGCCGCGGTCCCGATGCGCGCCTTCACCGCCGCCGACCCGTCCGGCCCGGCCGGCTCCTTCCTGACCATCTGGAACCCGGGCAAGAAGGCGGACGAGCTGCTGTCGGTGAGCAGCCCCATCGCGCACCGCATCGTGCTCGTCCGGCGCAGCGGGCCGGAAGACCCCGGCACGGTGGTGCCCGAGCTAACGATCCCGGCCAGGGGCACGCTCACGCTCACCCCGTTCGGCACCGACGTGGTACTGAGGGACCCGGCGCGGTACGAGAACGACGCGACGGTGCGGCTGACCCTGACCTTCCGGCGGGCCGGCCGGATCAGCGTGACCGCGGACGTGTCAGCCCCCGGTACGCCCTGACCCCTACTGCGCTGGCTCGTAGGCGGTGACGTCGGGGGTGAACTGGGCGAGGTCGTAGATGCCGAGGGCCTGCTCGATCGCGGCCACCCGGCCGACCATCGCGGTGAACTCGTCCCGGCCGAACTGCTGGTGCTCCAGGTCGGCGAAGTGCTGGCCCAGGTCGGCCAGTTCCTGGGGACTGAGCAGCTGCCGGAAGGCGGGGAACACCACGGTGTCCTCGCGGGCTTCGTGTGGCTCGTACATGCGGACGAACGCCTGCATCGCCGCGGTCAGCTCACCCCTGGTACCGGCGCTGGCCACCTCGGGGGCGGTGGCGTGGGCCAGGATGAACTGGGTCAGCACCCGGCCACGGGCGTGCTGGAGGAGCAGCGTGCTGACGGTCCCGGTAACCTGGCCGGCCTGGCGCAGCCGGGGGAAGACGAATCCCTCCTCCAGGCCCTCGTGGAAGCCCTCGATGAAGTCGTGGATGACCAGCGCGGCGTCGTGCAGGTGCTGCGCGTTGAGCGAGCCCCCCGCCTGCGCCTGGCTGGTCATCTCCCGGTAGCAGAGCAGCACGCGCTTGAGCACGCCGTGCTCGCGCATGAGGTCGTCGTCGGGCGGCACCACTGCGGACGGCGCGGGCGGAGACTCCGGAGTCTCCGGAGACTCCGGGTCCGGCGCGGCGGCGGACGACCCGGAGTCTCCGGTCAGCGCCCAGGCGGCACCGGTCCCGGCCGCGCCCACCGCCAGGCCGCCCCCGGCCAGCAGCACGGCCCGGCGGCCGGGCCGTGGCGGGCGGGACGGCGGCGGTGATCCGGCCGGGCCGGCGGAGCCGGTCACGGACTCGGGATCAGAGGCTGGCCGGACGGGC
>JBEKCN010000993.1:0-2574 GCA_050014855.1 Streptosporangiaceae bacterium
CTTCGGGTCGTGGCCGGACTTCGGGTCGTGGCCGGACTTCGGGTCGTGGCCGGACTTCGGGTCGTGGCCGGACTCCCGGTCGTGGCCGGGCTCCCGGTCGTAGCCGGGCTCCCGGTCGTGGCCGAACTTCCGGTCGTGGCCGGGCTCCTCGTCGTGGCCGGGCTCCCGGTCGTAGCCGGGCTCCCGGTTGTAGCCGGGCTCCTCGTCGTGGCCGGGCTCCCGGTCGTAGCCGGGCTCCCCGCCGTGGCCGTGACCGCGATCGGGCTCACCGCTGCGGGCAAGCCCCAGGCCGGATTCACCGCCATGGCCAGCAGCGGGGCCCGAGCCAGCGTCGGCGGAGTGGCCGCGGTCAGCCGGAGGGGAGCCGATCAGGGATTCGATGCCAGGGGCGGCCATCGGGCGGCCGACCAGGAAGCCCTGGCCGTAGTCGCAGCCCATCTCCCGCAGTACCTGCAGCTGCACCCGAGCCTCGATGCCCTCTGCGACCACCTGGATGCCGAGGTCCCGGCCGACCTGCACGATCGTGCGGGTCAGCAGGGCCACTGTGTCATCGTGCCCCAGCCCGGCCACGAACGACGGGTCGATCTTGATGATGTCCACCGGCAGCCCGCGCAGGTAGGCCAGCGACGCGTAGCCGGTACCGAAGTCGTCGATGGCGAGCCGCACGCCCAGGTGTCGCAGGTCCGCCAGGCGCTCGACCATCAGGCCGCCGTCCTCGACGAGGACGCGCTCGGTGACCTCGAGGGTGAGCGCCTCCGGCGGCAGGCCGCTCTCGGCGAGCGCGGCCGCCACGGACTCGGGGAACCGGGGCGAGTTGATCTGCCGCAGGGACACGTTGACCGACACCCCAATGTTCCGGCCGGCGGACCGCCACGCCGCGCCCTGGGTGCAGGCGGTGGCCAGCACCCAGGCGCCGAGCGGGACGATCAGGCCGGAATCTTCGGCCACGTCGAGGAAGTCGGCGGTCGGGACGGCGGCACCGTCGCGCCACCACCGGACCAGGGCCTCGACGCTTGTGACGCGGGAGGTCTCCAGCTCGACTACCGGCTGGTACTGGACGATGAGCTCCTGGCGGGAGATCGCGCCCTGCAGGTCGCTGGCCAGTTCCAGCCGGCGGACCACGTCCGCGTGCATGTGCGCGGCGAAGACCTCGACACGGCCGCCACCGCTGTCTTTGGCCTTGGACATCGCGACATCGGCGTTGCGCAGCACGAGCCCGGCGGGCGAGCCGTCCGCGAGCGCGACCCCGACGCTCGCGGTCAAGGCGATGTCCCGGCTGGCCACCCGGAACGGCGCGGAGCTGATGGTCCCGGCCATCCGCTCGGCGATGTCCGCGATGTCCTGGACACCGGGGGCGCCGTCGACGAGCACGGCGAACTCGTCACCGCCCCAGCGGGCCACGGTGTCGTGCGCGGGCACGATCGCGCGGAGCCGCCGGGCCGCCTGCGCGAGCACCAGGTCGCCGGCGCCGTGACCGACAGAGTCGTTGACCGCGGTGAAGGCGTCCAGGTCGAGGAAGATGACGCCCGCTTCAGAGCCGTCGCCGCGGCCGCGCAGGGCGTCCCGGGCCCGCTCCTCCAGGTAGGCCCGGTTGGGCAGGCCGGTCAGCCCGTCGTGGAAGGTCAGGTGGGTCACCTGCTGGCGCAGCGCGACCTGGTCGCTCACGTCGCGCGCGGTCACCAGCAGCTGATCGGGCTCTCCGGGCACGCAGTACCGCATGATCGTCGTTTCGATGTGCCGCCAGGTACCGTCCGCGGTCCGGACCCGGACCGGGAACCGGCCCACCACGTCCCCGTCTGGGCCTGCGGCGTCATCGTCCTCGTCCCCAGGCCCGGCCGGGCCGAGTGCGGCGCGGGCGGCGCGCAGGGCCAGCACGCGGTCCTCGGGATGGAGGAGATCTTCCAGTCGCAGGCCGGCCAGCTGGCCCGGCGAATAGCCGAAGTCGGACACGGCCGGGCTCGCGTAGCTGATCCGGCCCGCCAGGTCCGCCAGCAGGACCGCGTCGCTGGTCCGGTCCGCGAGCTCGCGCAGGCTGCCGCTGGAGTCGCGCCAGGCCCGCAGCACGGCGCTGGTCTCCCAGACCAGGACCAGGACCCGCGACACCAGGACGAGCAGCGCAGCGCAGCCGGCCACCACCACGGCCAGGCCCGCGGGCCGGCTTGCGACGGTCACGGCCAGGCTCGAGCTGGGCGTCCCCACCAGCTCGCGAACCAGGACCACGACCGTGGCCGCCGCAACGGTGAGCGCCGCGACGATGGTGGCCCGGCCCGAGCCGATGATCCGCCCGGAGCCGGGGATGCTGCGGGGCAGCCGGCGCATCTCCGGCACATGCGCCCGGGAGATCCACGGCGTCAGCCCGAGCAGGCAGAAGGCCAGCACCTGGAACACCTGCTGCGCCAGCGAATAGTGCCCGGACGCCAGGCGGGGCCCGACCCCGAGGGCGTCCCCGATACCGATCGCGAGCAGGGCCAGATAGGGAAGCCCCACCCGCCGCCAGCCCGCGGTCAGCGCGGGCAGCAGCATGCCCAGCACCGCGGCGTCCACGAGCGGATGCACGAGGCTGAGCAGGAACGT
>JBEKCN010000994.1:0-2572 GCA_050014855.1 Streptosporangiaceae bacterium
CGCGCACCGCGCTGCCGCCCGCCTCGGCCACCGCCTTGGCCAGCTGGTCAGCCTGCGGGGTGGCCACCCGAACGGTCTGGCCGGAGCTGCGGGCGATGAACTCCTCCATGGTGCAGTCGGCGAGCAGCTGGCCGCGGCCGATCACGATCAGGCGGTCGGCGGTGTTCTGCATCTCCGACATCAAGTGGCTGGACACGAACACCGTGCGGCCCTCGGCCGCCAGCGCCTTCATCAGGTTGCGGATCCACAGGATCCCCTCGGGGTCCACCCCGTTGACCGGATTAGGGCCGGATGGCTGCTGAGGGAAGGACCTTGTTCCTGATGGTTCACTCGGCTGGAAACCCGGCGCTGCGCAGATCACCGGCCCGCATGGGGCGCCGGCCGGAGGCGTCCAGCTTGGCCAGTTGCATGGGCCTTGCTAGTTTTCACGCTCGCGCGGGCCGCCGGGGGCCGCCGATTGCGGGCAGGGTCCAAGGTCCGAATACGGCAGGAATGGACGATCCTTTCCAATTGCGCCATCCGGACGAATTCGCCTACGTGACGCGCGAGGGCGGTACTACAGTTCGGGTTCGTTATATGGGCTGATCGCGAGCAGACACCGACATTGCCGTATCACATGCAGCATTATGCCGGTAACGATATGCGCGCAACCCTGACCAGGGAGAACGCTTGGATGATTACAAACCGGACTGTAGGACCGGGCGAGCGGTCGCCGGTTAAGGGCTGGCACGGTACCACAACTTAGCGGTTTCCCAGAGCCTCGCATTAGGTGCCCGAAGTTTGGAGCGCGGGGGTGGAAGTTTCCGCGCTGGCGGCGCTCAGCCTTGGTCACTGCGAGCCCGCCGGCGCGGCTCAGCGCGGCAGTCTGATCAGGCCTTGCTGATGGGTATCGTCTTGCCCGGTTCGTGCTTCGGCTCCGGGATCCGGATCTCCAGGATCCCGTCCTTGTAGGTCGCGGTGATGTCCGACTCGGTCACACCCTGCGGAAGCGGAAGCGTCCGGTACAGCGAGCCATAGCGCAGTTCCTGGCGCAGGTAGCCCTTCTCTTCCCGCTTCTCCTCTTCACGGCGTTCCGCGTGAATGTGCAGCATCCCGTCCGATACGGTCAGCTGGACATCCTTCTCCGGGTCGATGCCGGGCAGATCAGCCCGTACCACCAGTGCCCCGTCCTCGCGGAATTGCTCGACACGGATCAGATCGTCGGCTTCCCGCCAGTGCGGGAACGGCACCGCCCGGAACGGCATCATTCTCGCCCACTCATCGAACATCCGGTCGAAGCGGCTGAAGACGTCGCCTGCCGCCCCCCGCGGCTCACGCCTCGCCATACCTGGCATTTCCCTTACCTCCTGACCGTCACGCAATGCCGGGAACCGGCCTACTGGTAGGGCCCTTAGTCCGCCCTACCGGGACCGCCTACCGCTCCAAAACTCGCTGGCATCGCCCGGGTGACTGGGTGGAGCGGCCGGATGTTGACATCCTCCCCACGGCTAAAGCCGGGGGATTCCAGCGGTCACCCGCTGGGGTTCCTGTTTCGCCGACGACTGCCCGCCCGGAGTACTCCGTTGAGGTCTTACACCGTCTCCACAGGCTTGGACCGCCAGCCCGGCGGCACGTATGTTGCGCGCTGCGTTGATGTCCCGGTCGTGGCGCACCCCGCACGCAGGGCACACCCATTCGCGGATGCTGAGCGGCAGCGCGCCGATCTGGTGCCCGCAATCGGAGCACGTCTTGCTCGACGGGAACCAGCGGCCGGCCACGATCAGGTCACGCCCGTACCAGCCGCATTTGTACTCCAGCATGCCCCGCAGGTCCGACCAGGCCGCACCGGAGATGGCGCGGGCCAGGGAGTGGTTGCGGAGCATCCCGGCGACGTTCAGATCCTCGATCACGACCGCTTGGTTGTCACGGACGAGCCGGGTCGAAAGCTTGTGCAGGTAGTCGCGGCGCCGGTCGGTGATCCGGGCATGCACCCGGGCCACCTTGACCCGGGCCCTGGCCCGATTCTCAGAGCCTTTGGTCTTGCGGGACAGCCGGCGCTGGGCCAGGGCCAGCCGCGCCCGGTCCCGCCGCTCATGGCGGGGGTTGGTGATCTTCTCCCCGGTCGACAGGGTGACCAGGGAGGTGAGGCCCGCGTCAATGCCGACCGTCGTACCGGATGGCGGGAGCGGGCCGATGGGGCACTCGCACAGCAGGGACACGAACCAGCGCCCGGCCGCGTCCCGGCTGACGGTGACCGTGGACGGCTCCGCGCCCCCGGGCAGCGGCCGGGACCAGCGGATATCCAGCGGCGCGTCCATCTTCGCCAGCCAGAGGTGCCCGTCCCGGTAGCGGAACGCGCTGCGGGTGTACTCCGCCGAGGCGCGGGACTTCTTCCGGGACTTGAACTTCGGGTAGCGGGCCCGCTTGTCCCAGAACGCCGCGAACGCGCCCTGCAGATGCCGCAGCGCCTGCTGCAACGGGACCGAGGACACCTCGTTCAGGAACGCGAGGTCTTCCGACCGTTTCCATTCGGTGAGCAGCGCGGAGGTCTGCACGTAGCCGACCCGCTGCTGCCGCTGGTACCACGCCGTGG
>JBEKCN010000995.1:0-2566 GCA_050014855.1 Streptosporangiaceae bacterium
TATCCCTGCTTCGGATACAAGTCCGATCAAGGGAACTATCCCTGCTTCGGATACAAGTCCGATCAAGGGAACTATCCCTGCTTCGGATAAAAATCCGATCAAGGGAACTATCCCCCATCTCCCAAGCATTTCTTTGACGGTTGGGGACGCACGCTTTCACTGTGGCGATCGTGGCTGAGGGGTCGGTGTTGCGGGTGCTGGCGCATCCCCTGCGGCTGCGCATTCTGTCGCTGCTGACTGGTGCACCGTTCTCGGCCATGGAGCTGAGCCGGGAGCTGTCGATCAGTCGTGCGATGGCCAGCTACCACCTGCGGCAACTGTACGCCGCTGGGGTTATCGAGCTGGCCGAGGTCCGGCCGCGTAACGGTAGCCGGGAGCGCCGCTTCAGCTACCGGCCCGATCCGGCCCAGCGGGCGGCCGGGCCCCGGCCCGCTTGGCTATCTCCTGGCCGCGCCGCTGGCCAGCGCTTTGGGTGATCGCGGGGCCCTGCTCCTCGGCGCGGCGGTGGTGATCGGTTCCTGCGGGCTGGTGCTAGCCAGCCGCAGCGTGCGCGGGCTGGCCTGAGCTGGCGAACCGGAAGGCGACCTGGCCGGGGCCAGCTGTCCCTATAGGTTTCCCCGGGCCAGCTGCCCTACAGGTTTCCGCGGGCCATCTGGATCAGGCGGTCCAGGACGGCGCCGCGGCTGACCCGGAGGCCGTCGTGCTCGTACTCACTGGTGACCCACGGCCGCAGCCCGCGGATTGAGACGGCGGTCCGCAGCGAATCGTCCCGGTCGACGTACATGTCGTTGAAGTAGACCGCCGCGGCCACGGGGACCTCGTTCGCGCCCAGCATGATCGGGTCGTACAGCAGCGGCCAGGAGTCCCGTTCGGCGAGCAGCTCGGCCGCCGCGCCCAGCGGCTGCAGCACCGGATCGGCCTCGAACATCCACGGATACATCATCTCGCCGGTGAACATCAGCGGGGCGTCGCCTTCCACCGCCGCGGCCGGGTCGAACGCCGGGAACTCGGACCGGACCCGCTGCGCGGACCAGTTCGTCGCGAAACCCTGCGCGTAGCAGGCCTCGTGCAGGACCGCGTACAGCGGCCCGGAGGTGAAGGTCAGGTGCGACTCGGTCTCGCGCAGGAACCGGTCGGACAGGTCGCCGTCGTCGAAGGCGTGTTCGACCAGGTAGTGCAGGGTGTGGCTGCCATGGCTCGTACCGAGGAGCCGGCCGAGCACCTGGAAGTTCTCCACGCTCAGCAGTCCGCCGCCGGGCAGCTGGACGTTGCCGCCGCTGAGGTAGCGGGCGATCCGGCGCGCGCGTTCCACGTCGACCGGGTAGCGCTCGTAGTGCGCGGTGTTCTTCGCGGTGACCCGGGGATAGGCGACCCGGTACACGTCGTCGGCCGTCACGTCGAGCCCGGGCAGCCCACCCGTGATGAACGCCTCGCGGATCCCCTCCGGGGCCAGCGACAGGTAGGTGACCGCGCAGAATCCGCCGAAGCTCTGCCCCAGCACGCTCCACGGCGCACCGCCGGTGACCTCGCCCCGGATCCGTTCGGCGTCCCGGACGATGTTGTCGCCGCGGAACAGCGCCAGGTACTCGGCCTGAGCTGCCGGCGAGCCCAGCTTGGCCAGGGTCCGCCGGTTGGCCGGGGTGGACCGGCCGGTGCCGCGCTGATCCAGCAGCAGCACGCGGTAGTCGTCCAGGGCCCGGCTGAGCCAGCTGTCCCGGCCGGCCGGGCGGGGTGAGCCCAGCCCGGGGCCGCCCTGCAGGAATAGCAGCCACGGCAGGCCGGCGCCGGTCTTGTCCGCGGCGACGACCTCGCGGGCGAACACCTCGATGTGCTCTCCGTCCGGACGGTCGTAGTCGAGCGGCACACGGAACGTGTGATCGGTCAGCACGGTGCCAGGCTGGCGGTAGCTCGTCACCCTCCGACCGTACGCCCCAGGGCCGTGCGTGGGCGGCCCGTCTGGGTTAGCGTCATCAGGGTGAGCAGGGTGCATGACGTTGGCGGCCAGACCGGGTTCGGTCCGGTTCCGGAGATCGCCGGTAGTCAGGACGGCCCGCCGTTTCACGCTGACTGGGAGGCGCGGGTCTATGCGCTCGCCGGGGTGCTGGGGAGGCGCGGGCTGTTTAACGGGGACGAGCTGCGCGACGCGATCGAGAGCCTGCCGCCGGAACGCTACCTATCGGCGTCCTATTACGAGCGCTGGCTGGAAGCTCTGGAGATCCTGGTGGCCAGGAAGGGCGTCGCATGACGCTCCGGCCGGGAACACGGGTGCGGGCCAGTTCAGCGGACCCCGACCACCACACCCGGCTGCCCCGGTACCTGCGCGGGCAGATCGGCGAGATCGTCTACGCCGGCCGCGAATGGCCGCTGCCCGACGACGTAGCCCGCGGTGTCGCGGCCCCGCGCGCCGAAACCGTCTACACGGTCCGGTTCGCCGCGGCCCGACTATGGGGGACCGGCCGCCACACGGTCCTGGCTGACCTCTGGGAGAGCTATCTGGAGCGGGCCGACAGCGAGGACGGCAGCGAGGCCGACGACGAGGCCGGCAGCTAGGACCACGGCGAGGACG
>JBEKCN010000996.1:0-2566 GCA_050014855.1 Streptosporangiaceae bacterium
CCCGGACGGTCCGCCGTCGTTCCGACTGGAGCTTCCCACACGACCCCGAATTCTTCGTGATCGTCCGGCGTCGTTTCCTGCGACGCGGGCCGACCGGAGCCAGGCGCGGCAGGCGGCCATGGCCAGCCGGGATCAGGCACGGCAGCCAGATCGGCCGTGGCCGGGGCGGTCGCGCCAGTGGCCACCGCAGACTCCGCTGGCAGCTCCCCGGGCGCGGGCTGGGGGCGCCATGCGGAGGTGGCCGCGGCGCGGTACAGCCACACCGCTGATCCCGCGCCGGCCAGCGCAATCACGGCGAAAACGACCAGTATCACCGCAGCGCTCAGCATGCCGTGCATGCCCGGGAGTGTACGGTGCGGCCGGCTGTGTAGCGGCGCGCCGCGCCGGCGGTTAGAGTGCTCGGATGGCAGTACGGACGCTCGTCATCAAGGTCACCGCAGGTAAGGACGACCCAGAGCGCTGTAATCAGGCTTTCACCGTGGCTGCGGCCGCGGTGGCCAGCGGAGTCCAGGTGTCGTTGTGGCTCACCGGCGAATCCGCCTGGTTCGCGCTTCCGGGCCGCGCCGCCGACTTCAGCCTGCCGTACGCAGCGCCCTTGGCTGACTTGCTGGCGGGGGTGCTGGCGGCCGGCTCGGTGACGGTGTGCACGCAGTGCGCGGCGCGGCGGGACATCGGGCCCGACGACGTGATCGACCGGATCAGGATCGCTGGCGCGGCGAGCTTCGTGGCCGAGGTAACCGCCGATGGAGTTCAGGCTCTCGTCTACTGAGCCGCTCTACTGAGCCGCCCTGGCGGTCGAGGTGACCGCCGAGCATGCGGGTAGGCCAGTTACGGGGCCACTGCGTCGAGGCGTTCCCGGCGCAGCATCAGGGCCAGCTCGTCCTGGGCCGGGGGCAGCGGCCGCATCGGACCCACGATCCAGCCGAGCAGCAGGTCGGCCAGGCGCGGATTGCGGACCAGGGCCGGGCCGTGCAGATAGGTGCCGAGCACCCGGCCCGCGAACGCGCCCTCGGTGCCGTCGCCGTTGCCGATACCGAGAGACACCTGCGCGAGCGGGGCCGCGTCCGGTCCAAGCCGGGTGACACCCTGGTGGTTCTCGAAGCCGGTCAGCGCGGGGACACCCAGCGCGGGGTCGACGTCCGCCACAATTTCCCCGACCGCCCGGCGCTCGCCCCGTCCGCTGCGCATGTCGAGGATGCCCAGGCCCGCGGTCGGCTCGCCGTCGGCCCCGCCGAACTCGTGACCGAGCAGCTGATAGCCCGCGCACACCGCGAACACCACCGCCCCCCGGCCGGCCGCCTCGGCCAGGCCGCCATCCGCGCGGAGCCGCCGCGCGGCGAGGACCTGCGGCAAGTCCTCGCCGCCACCGAGCAGATAGATGTCTCCGTCCCGGGGCACGGGCTGGTCCGAATTGACGAAGACACACTCGACATTGATGCCGCGCAGCCGGGCGCGGCGCTCAAGCACGAGCAGGTTGCCCCGGTCCCCGTAGGTGCTGAGCAGGTCGGGGTAGACCCACACCAGGCGCAGGTCGCCGCTCATGCGGCCCGGCCCAGCACCGTACGGATCTGCTGGAACGCGGTGTAATTGCCGATCACCTCGAGGCGGCCGTGCCCCACCCGGTCGACGACCGCGTCGATGCCGGCCACGACCTCAAAGCGGACATCGTCGGCCTCCAGGCGGACGGCCAGGTCAGTCCGGCGCTCACCACCGACAAACACCGGCCTGCCGTGGAGCCGCCGGTAGTCCACGTCCCACAGCCAGGACGTGTCCCGGCCGTCCGGTATCTGAGCGTTCACCGCGAGCATGACCGGTTCCGGCGGCGGGCGCAGCACATCGAGCGCCTCCAGCCAGCCTGCCGGGTTCTTGGCCAGCAGCAGCCGGATCTCCACCCCGCGCCGTTTCACGGTCGTGTACCGGCCCGCCACGGAGGTGACGTCGCGCAGGCCCCGGAGCGCGTGCACGACATCGACCCCGAAGACCTCGGCGACCGCGAGCGCGACCACGGCGTTGGACTGGTTCGCCCGGCCCGGCAGGGCCAGGTTCAGCGGACGGACCCGGCCGGCTGGGTCGATAACGTCCGACCCGGACAGCGCCCACCGGACCGGCGGGCGGGTGAACGCGCATTCGCCGCATATCCACTCTTCGCCGGACCGGCGCAGGTGCGAACCGCAGCGCGGGCAGCACCATGAGTCGTCGTGCCAGCGCTGACCGGCCGACACCCAGGTGACGTGCGGCGCGTCGCTGGCGGCCCAGGCGATCAGCGGGTCGTCGGCGTTAGCGACGACATGGCAATCGGGTGCGGCGGCCAGCGCATCCCGCCAGTGCCGGGCCAGCAGCCAGATCTCGGCGGCCCGGTCCATCTGATCGCGGCTCAGGTTCAGCAGCACGACCACCCGGGCCCGGGTGGCCCGCAGGACGGAGGGGATGTACTTCTCGTCGCACTCCAGCACCGCGATAGTCGCATCGGGGGCTTGGCCCAGCGCTGAGGCCATACCGGCCTCCATGTTCGCTCCGAACGCGTTCGAGGCGATGTGCTCGCCGAGCGGCACGAGCGCGGCGGTGA
>JBEKCN010000997.1:0-2565 GCA_050014855.1 Streptosporangiaceae bacterium
TCCCCGTCCCCGGCACCTTCCCCATCCCCGGCACCTTCCCCATCCCCGGGCAGGGCCTCGACGGTGACGGGCCAGTCGATCCCGGCGATGCGGCGGAGCTGCTGGCCGACCACGGACGCCTTGAGCTGCCGCTGCAGGGGCAACGCCGCATGCTGCCAGTCGCAGCCGCCGCATCCGCCCGGACGCGCGTAAGGGCAGGGCGGCTCGACCCGGCCCGGCGCCGGGTCCAGGATGTCCACCGCGTCGGCCCGGGCGAACCGGGCCGTGACCTCGGTGATCCTGGCCCGGACTCGCTCGCCGGGCAGCGTGTGCCGGACGAACACGACCGGGCCCGTACCGGCGGCACCGGCGATGCCGTCCAGGCGGGCCACGCACGAGCCACCGTGCGCCGCCTCGCCGGCCTGCAGCTCGACCAGATCCCCGGGCGTGAGCCGGGGACCCCCGGAGTCTTCGGGGTCCCCGGGGCCCGCTGGACTGGATATAGTGACCGAAGTCACATTCTCAGGTCGCATCCCGTTCTTCCGGTCTGACAGTGTTTCTCCCCATGGCGTTTCCCCCCTTGGCGGCCCGCGCCATCGTTGCCTTGATCCCGCAGGTGCCGCGGCCCGCCGCCGGGCCGGAACGGCAGGCCGGCGGTTCCATCCGGACCGTGTGTCGAAATACCTGCCACGAGGGCATAACTTTGGCGATGCGCTTCAAGCTGGAAGGACGGCCGTGCATATCGTGATCATGGGTTGCGGACGGGTCGGGACGACACTCGCCCATATCCTGGATGACCGCGGCTACTCCGTCGCCGTCATCGACCAGAACCCGGAGTCGTTCCGGAAGCTCGGGTCCTCGTTCAAGGGTAGCCGGGTGACTGGGATGGGCTTCGACCGCGACGTGCTGATCCAGGCGGGCATCGAGAAAGCGGATGCCTTCGCCGCCGTCAGCAGCGGCGACAACTCCAACATCATCTCTGCGCGTGTCGTCCGCGAGGCGTTCGGCGTGGAGCGGGTCGCCGCCCGGATCTACGACCCCCGGCGGGCCGAGGTCTACCAGCGGCTCGGTATCCCGACGGTCGCGACCGTGCGGTGGACGGCCGACCAGATGCTGCGCAGGCTGCTGCCGGAGGGAGCCGAGCCGCTCTGGCGGGACCCGACCGGCAAGATCGTGCTCGCCGAGGTGGCCTTCTCCGAACGCTGGCTGGGTGAGAAGGCCAAGATGATCGAGCAGGCCACCGGTACTCGCATCGCGTTCGTCGACCGGCTCGGCGAGGCCATGATCCCGACCCAGGCCACGGTGCTGCAGGAAGGCGACGTGCTGCACGTGATCGCGCACGAAGACGAGCTGGACGAGATCTCCGAACTGTTCGCTACCGGGCCCGAGGGAGACCGCTGATGCGCGTCGCGATAGCCGGGGCCGGCTCGGTGGGCCGGTCCATCGCCCGGGAACTGCTGGAGAACGGGCACGACGTCCTGCTCATAGACCATTCACCCAAGTCGATCAAGGCGGACAGCCTGCCTGGCGCGGAGTGGCTGCTCGCCGACGCCTGCGAGATCAGCTCGCTGGACGAGGCCGCGTTGGACCGCTGCAACGTGGTGATCGCGGCGACCGGTGACGACAAGGTCAATCTGGTCGTGTCGCTGCTGGCCAAGACCGAGTACGGGGTCCCCCGAGTCGTCGCGCGGATCAACCACCCCAACAACGAGTGGCTCTTCAACGAGTCCTGGGGCGTGGACGTGGCGGTCTCGACCCCCCGGCTGCTGTCCGCACTGGTCGAGGAGGCGGTCAGCGTCGGCGACCTGGTCCGGCTGATGACGTTCCGGCAGAGCGAGGCGAGCCTGGTCGAGCTGACCCTCTCCGCCGACGCGCCGCTGGTCGGCCGCCGGTTCGGGGACATCGACTGGCCCGCGGACACGGCGCTGGTCGCCATACTGCGGGAAGGGCGGGTCATCGTGCCGCAGCCGGACGACCCGCTGGAGGCCGGCGACGAGCTGCTCTTCGTCGCGAGCCAGGAGGTGGAGGATCAGCTCGCCTCGCTGCTGGCCAGCCCCTGACCACCGCGGGCCCGCTCAGCAGGCGGCGCTCAGGGCAGGCTGGCCGTCGGCGCTGGTGCTGAGCTCGTAGCGCGGGTTGAACATCGTCGCGCGGCCACGGCGCACGCCCAGTCTCCCCTCCGCCACCACCCTGCTGCCCGGCTCGATGCCGGGAATGCTCGCCCGGCCGAGCCAGACGAGGTCGATGCGGCCGGGCCCGTCGTAGAGCTCGGCCTCCAGCGCGGGCATCCCGCCGATCCGGTCGTGCCGGATGACCTGCACGGTGCCCGCTATCCGGACACGCGGCCGCTCGGCCTTATTCTCCACAACCATAGGACTCCCCATGCAAGCACGCTAGCGCGGCCGTGTTAAGGGCATGTTGCCGTGCGTTAATTCGCCGGGACCAGTTCCCGGCGGCGGGCTCAGCGGGTCTCGGTGAACTCTGGCCCGCGGTCGAAGGGGTTCAGGTCCGTGTGGAACCGGCCTTCCTCGTCCGGCTCGGCGGGCTCGCCGCCGACCTGCGCCTCCAGCGCCTGCTGAACCTCCG
>JBEKCN010000998.1:0-2563 GCA_050014855.1 Streptosporangiaceae bacterium
GAGAAGGGCGCTACGGGAGACCCCGATGAGTAACAGGTTCCGGCCCACCCGCGCGGGCGTGATCAACGTGTGGGACTACGTCGACGAGGAGTGGGCGTTCGCGGACGGACGGCTGGCGCTGCGGGGCCATAACGGGTCAGGCAAGACCAAGGCGCTAGAGGTCCTGTTCCCGTTCGTGCTCGATGGGGTGGCCGACTCGCGGCGGCTGGATCCGTTCAGCGGCGAGAACCGCACGATGAAATCCAACCTGCTGTACCGCGGCCAGGAGTCCGAGTACGGCTATGTGTGGATGGAGTTCGCGCGGCTTGGTGAGACGGTCACCTTGATCATCGGCATGCGCGCGCACCGCAACACTGACGGCGTGCGGATGTCGTTTTACGTCACTGGCAGGCGACTCGGCGCAGACTTCGGCCTGCTGTCCGCGGACTCCCGCCCGCTGACCGAACGCCAGCTCAAGGCCGTCCTTGAAGCCGACGCCTGGCGCAGAACCGCGGCAGAATACCGGGACCTGGTGGACACGAGGCTGTTCGGCCTGGGGCGCGAGCGGTACGCGCAGCTACTGGACCTGCTGCTCGCGCTGCGCCGCCCGTTGCTGGCCAAGGACCTCGACCCGGGCAAGGTCTCTGACACGCTGACCTCAGGGCTGAGCCCCGTCGACGAGAACCTGGTGCAGCAGGCGGCGCGCGACTTCGAGAACCTCGCCGCCGTGCAGAAGCTCTTCGACGACCTGACCGCGGCGGACGCCGCGGTGCGGGACTTCCTGACGTACTACACGGCCTACCTGCGGGCGCACGTGAAGTACCAGCTGGACCGCGTGCAGGCCCGGGTCGGCGCGACGTCCACCCACGCGGAGAAGATCACCGCCGCCGCGGCGGAGCACCGGCGTGCACTCGCGGCCGAGCAGCACGCCGAGACGGGGCGAAACGCTCGGCGCGGCGAAGGCGAACAGCTGCGCGGCCGCCTCGACGGGCTGAAGAACTCCGAGGAGTATAAGGCGCAAGGCCGGATCGAGGACAAGCGCCGGGAAGTCCTTACCGGGGCGGAGGAGGTCACCGGTCGGCGTGACCGGCTGGAACGCGATCGCCGCCAGATAAGTGACCTGCAGGGCGCGGCACTTAAGCTAACCCGTCGCGCCACCGCGGCACGCAATGGCGCTGATCGTTATGCCCGCGACCTGGCCGACGCCGCCCAGCGGTCCGGCATCGCCGACGATGGCTTTGGCCGCATCGATTCCGGCGACGACCTGCAGGTCACGGCCAGGGCCCGGGTGGCGGCACGTCGCGATGACGTAGGGGAGATCCGCAGGCTGCTCGAGGCCGTCAGGGACGCCAAGAGCAGGCACGGCTACGCCGAGCAGGATCTGGGCCGCGAGGAAACCGCTGAACAGGAGCAGGAGCAGGCCTGCGAGACGGCCGGCGCGCGCCTTGCGCAAGCGCGCCAGACGGCCACCAGCGAACTGGCCGCGTGGACGGCCCGCTGGGCCGCGTTCGCGCATACGGCCGAGGCGCTAGCCGAGGCGCTGGAGCGGATCGGCGAGGCCGGCGCGGCCAGTCTGACCGAGGTGTTCGACGGCAGGACGGCCGAACGCCAGACGGCCGCGATCACTACCCGCGCTAACCTCCAGACCGGGCTGCGCGACCTCCACGAGCGGCTGACGGCCCTGCGCGCCGAACGCGACGCGATCGCCGCCGAGCACGACGACGCGCCGCCCGCCAGCGATCTGCGGCCCGCCAGCCGCGAGGGCAGGCCGGGCGCCCCGCTCTGGCAGCTCATCCGGTTCGCGGACGGCCTCGATGAAGCCCGGGCCGCGGCCGTCGAGGGCGCGCTCTACGGCGCGGGCCTGCTCACCGCCTGGGTCCATCCCGACCCGGCGCTTACGCAGGAAGCACTGGACGCCTCCGAGGCGGATGGCTATCTGCTCCCCGGGGCGCCCATCGTTGGCCGGACGCTCGGAGAGGTCCTCGTCCCCGAGGATCAGGACGACGTCGCCCCCGACGTCGCCCCCGCCGTCGTCGCCGCCGTACTCCGCTCGATCGCTCTGACCGACGACCTCACGGCGGGGATAGCAGTGCCGGCGATCAGTGCGAAGGCTCAGTTCACGTACGGTGTGCACGCCGGAGCGCGCCCGAAAGAGGCCCCGGAATACATTGGCGCGACCAACCGGGCTAACCGTCGCCGCGCCCGGCTCGCCGAGCAAGACGAGCTGATCGCGCAGACCGTCGCCGACGAGGCGCGGCTGGCCGCCGAGCTGGACCGGGCCGAGGCGCTGCTCGAGGATTTGCGCCGTGCGCGGCGCGAGCTGCCGGACACGCGGCCGGTCGCCAGAGCAGCCGAGGTCGTCGGCACGCATGCTGCTCTGATGGCGCGGGCCCGGGACGAGGTGCTGGCGGCCAAGAGGACCCTGGACGCTGCGATCGCCGAGGTGGACGCGAAGACCAGGCAACTCCGCCAGGCTGCCGCCGAGCGCCGGATGCCCACCGCCGCCGAGCAGGTGGACGCGATCGCACGGGCCGCCATCGAGTTCGAGAACGCGACCACCCAGTTGCACGCCGAACGGGTCAAG
>JBEKCN010000999.1:0-2563 GCA_050014855.1 Streptosporangiaceae bacterium
TGACCGGCCTGCGTTTTCCCTGGGACATTCCCGTCGAGGACTTCTTGTTCGGGTTTGCCTTGGTCACGTCGGCGCTCCTGCTGTGGGAGCTCCAGGGCCGCCGCCACGGCGACCGCGAGCCGAAAGGAGAGTTGCGGTGAGCACCGACTCCGGCCTGTCCCGCGCGGCGGTCCCCGCTGCCTTCGACGTCGGGGCGTCCGCGTACGACCGCCTGGTCGGCGCCAACCCGGGGTACCACGCGCACCTGCGGCTGTCTGCCCAGCGGATGCGGCTGCCCGACGACGGCCGGGGCCTGCGCCTGCTCGACGCCGGCTGCGGGACGGGAGCCTCGACCGCCGCCCTGCTCAGCGCCGCGCCGCGGGCCGAGATCGTCGCGATCGACGCCTCGGGGCAGATGCTGGCCCAGGCCCGGGCGAAATCGTGGCCGTCGTCCACCCGCTTCGTGCACGCGCGGGTGGAGGACCTGGCCGGCGCCGGGGTGCACGGGCCGTTCGACGGAATCCTGGCCGCCTACCTCATCCGTAACCTCGCCGACCCGGACGGCCAGCTACGGGCGCTGCGTGACCTGCTGCGCCCCGGCGGCACGCTGGCGGTGCACGAGTACTCGGTGCGGGATTCGGCCCGGGCCCGCCTCATGTGGAACGCGGTGTCGTGGAGCGTCATCATCCCGTTCGGCCGGGTGGCCACCGGGGACGCCACCCTGTACCGCTATCTGCACCGCAGCGTGGCGGACTTCGACGGGGCGCAGCGGTTCCGCCGCCGGCTGCGGGAGGCGGGCTTCACCGGGGTGCACAGCGAGACGATGACCGGCTGGCAGCGGGACGTCGTGCACACCTTCCTGGCCACCAGGGGGACTGGATGACCACGGCGGGTGGGCGCGACCGGCGGGCGGTGCGGCACCTCGCCCCGGACGGCGCGCCGGACGCGGCCCTGCTGCCGCGTCGGCCGCACGCGATCGTGGTGGGCGCCGGCATCGCGGGCCTGGCCGCTGCGGCTGGCCTGGCCGAGCGCGGGATCCGGGTCACGGTGGCCGAACGCGAGCCCTACCTCGGCGGCCGGGTAGGCGGCTGGACGCAGCCTGCGGCCGGGCCGCCCGCTGAAGCCGGCCAGCTGCCCGCCGAAGCCGGCCAGCCCGGCCAGGCAGGCCTGCCGATGAGCCGCGGGTTCCACGCCTTCTTCCGCCAGTACTACAACCTGCGGGCGCTGCTGCGCCGCGCCGACCCGGGGCTGCGGCGGCTCGTACCGCTGACCGACTACCCGCTGGTCGACGCCGACGGCCACCGGGACAGTTTCCGCGGTCTGCCCCGCACCCCGCCGTGGAACGCGATCGCGTTCGCGCTGCGCAGCCCCACCTTCCGGCCCCGGGACCTGCTCGCGCTGAACGCCGCGGCGGCGGCCCCGCTGGCGGCCGTGAGCGTCCCGGGCATCTACGAACAGCTCGACGGCACCGACGCCGAGACGTTCCTGCGGGACATCAACTTCCCGGCCGCCGCCCGGCACCTGGCCTTCGAGGTGTTCTCGCGCAGCTTCTTCGCCCCGCCCGGCGAGATGTCCGCGGCCGAGCTGGCTTCCATGTTCCACATCTATTTTCTCGGCTCCAGCGAGGGCCTGGTGTTCGACGTGCCCGACGCCGGTTTCGACACCGCCCTGTGGGAGCCGCTGCGCGGCTACCTGACGGAGCTGGGCGTGACCTTCCTGACCGGGACCGAGATCACCCAGATCCAGGCCGGTGGCCCGGGCCGCTTCCGGGTGCGGGACACCGGTGGTGCGGCGGCTCTGGACGCCGACGGGGTGGTGCTGGCCGCCGACGTGGCCGGGCTCCGCGCCATCGTGGGCAACTCCCCGGACCTGGCCGACCTCGCCTGGCGGGACCAGGTGTGCGGGCTGCGCACCGCGCCGCCGTTCCTGATCCAGCGGCTGTGGCTGGACCGACCGGTCCGGGCGGACCGCCCGGCGTTCCTGGGCACCGGGGGTCTCGACCCGCTGGACAACGTCAGCGTGCTGGAGCGGTACGACCGGCAGGCTCAGGACTGGGCCCGCCGGCATGGTGGCTCGGTGGTCGAACTGCACGCCTATGCGGCCCCGGACGATGCCGCGCTGGGCAAGCGGATGCGAGAACGGCTGCACGCCCTGTACCCGGAGACCGGCCCGGCCCGGATCCTGGCCGAGACCGAGCTGTGGCGCCAGGACTGCCCGCTGTTCGGGGTGGGCGACTTCGCCCGGCGGCCGAAGGTGATCACCCCGTTCCCGGGACTGGTCCTCGCCGGCGACGGCATCCGCATTGACCTGCCGGTGGCGCTGATGGAACGGGCCGCCAGCACGGGCTGGCACGCGGCCAACTGCCTGCTGGCCCGGTGGGGACTGGCCGGTCACACGATTTATTCGGTACCGACCCGCGGCCGGCTGGCCCCGCTGCGCTGGCTCGCGGCGCGGGCGGCCTACGGGCCACGGTACGAGGGAGCCGGCGGGGCGCGGCACGAGGAAGCCCGCGGGGCGCGGCACGAGGAAGCCCGCGGGGCGCGGCACGAGGAAGCCCGCGGGGCGCGGCACGAGGAAGCCCGCG
>JBEKCN010001000.1:0-2563 GCA_050014855.1 Streptosporangiaceae bacterium
CGTGACCCCCACCGTGGCCGGGCCGCCTGGCGGGTGACTCCGAGACGGGCTGCAATCTCGGTCGAGGAGTAACCGGCCGTGTGCAGGCCGAGGACTGCTTGGCTGATCGCCTCATCCAGTTCGGCGGCCAGGCCGGTCATGTCGGCTCGGAGCGGCCGAGATGGGCGCTGCCGTAAAGTGGCGGCCGTGATTGGTGCGGTCGTCTTTGATGTGGGCGAGTGCTTGGTGGACGAGTCCCGCGAGTACGGGACTTGGGCTGACTGGCTGGGCGTGCCGCGTCACACGTTTTCGGCTGTGTTCGGCGCGGTGATCGCGAAGGGCCTGGACTACCGGGAGACGTTCCAGGTGTTCCGGCCGGGGTTTGACCTGGCCAAGGCCCGGCAGCAACGAGTCGACGAGGGCAAGCCCGAGTGGTTCGGTGAGGATGATCTGTACCCGGACGGAATACTGCGAAAGCTGGGCCTGCCAGCGGACATGATCGCTACGTCGGATGACTGGGGGGTGTCCAAGCCGGACCCAGGATTCTTCCGGCAGATGCTGGAAGTTACCCTGGGCAGCGCGGATGAGATCTTGTACGTCGGTGATCGGCTGGATAAACGACATCCGGCCCGCGGCCGGTCTTGGGCTGCGGACAGCGCTGATCCGGCGCGGCCCGTGGGGGATCATCCAGCTGGACGACCCGGACGGGGACCGGGTGCCGACGATGCGGATTGATTCGCTGGCTGAGCTGCCGGGCAGGATCGCGGCGTTTAACGCTGGAGGGTGCTGAGGGTGGCCTGCCAGCCGTAGAGCTGGTCATCGAGGGCTTGAACGCAGTCTTGTTCGGCCCAGGGCTGGAGGGCTTTGCGGACTTCGAGTATCCGGTGCATGCCGGTGGCGTACCAGGTGACGGCGAGCTGCTGGAGCGCTTGTTCGGCGTAGCTGCAGGCGGTCTCGGGATGGTGCTGGGCGGCTGCGACGGCACCCAGGTCGCCAAGGATGACGGTGCGCTGCTTGTCATCGGCGGTCGTCGCGTTAGTGAGCGCGCCGGTCAGCGTCTCCTGGGCTTGGGGGAGGTGCCCGGCCTTGAGCTCGGTGTTGCCTTTGAAGGCGGCCAGACGTACCGGGGAGAACCAGGTGAACCAGTCTGGGGAGGCATGCTCGTTGCCTGTGGCCAGGACTGATTCTGCGTGCTCGATCATCTGCAGGGCCTCGCGGGGGTGGCCGCTGATCGTCTCGCATTCGGCCTCGACGGCATCCAGCCAGGCCAGGAACTCTGCTGAGGCGGGAGCACGGCGGGCATAGGTCCGGGCGGCGCGCGTCCGGTCGGCGCACTCGTCGCCACGTCCGGCCCAGCCGGGAACGAACGCCGCGTGCGCCAGGATGGCTGAGCCGAGCAGGGCGTCGTCGGCCTCACCGGCCGCCTGCAGGGCTCGGACGAACGTGGCGTCGGCGTCGTCGGGCTGGCGCAGGTCGAAGAATTCGATGCGCCCGGCGAGCAAGAGAGCCTCGGCCAGGGTGGTGGCGACGATGGTGTGGCTCACCCCTTCGGTTTCGCCGAGCAGGTGGGCGCCGAGGCGGGTGTGCTCGATGACCGGGGAGTGCAGGTGGATAGGTAGCACGCTGGCGTAGAGGCGGCGATAGGAGACGGTGATGGCCGCATAGTCACCGGCCACGGTCGATGGCTGGATGACACCCCGGGCCCTGGCGATCGGGAGCGGGGCCCGGCTGATGTTCCTCGGCATCGGGGCCTGGGCGGCGGCTGCGGCATCGGGACCAGCCACGGACACGCCCCACGGCGGGGTGAAGCCGAGTTCTTCGATCGGGAGCTGGAGCACGTGGACCAGGAGCCGCTGATGGTCGGCTCGCGGCCATGGGGGGGTGGCGGACTCCCATCGCCGTATCTGCCGGTCGCTGATCTCCAGGTGCCCCAGGCCGAGCTGCGGCGCGGCGCGGGTGAGAGCGTCCGCCAGTGCTTGCTGTGACGCATACCCGGCGTGCTGGCGAGCGGCCTTGAGCCGGACGTTGCCAACGGGATGAGCCATGGGGACCTCCGCGCCTTGCGCCCTGATACAACATCGCAGGACTCTAAGAGGACGAACATATCTCTATTAGAGGTATATATCCTCCTAAAGACCTTTTAATATCCTATACGTGTCCTACCTGAGTCCGGCCTCTCTTGGCATCCTGTAGGTGACGGCAGGGAGGCGACCGTTCTCATGAGGGACAGCGGTGGGGAGTTGCTCCAGTACCGATTGGTGATGGAGCCGCGGGCCGCCCAGCGGGCGCGGCACGTCGTCCGGTCGCTGCTGGAGTGCTGGCGGCTCGGTGGGCTGGCCGATGATGTGGTGAGCTGCGTTTCTGAGCTGGTGGCCAATGTCTACGAGCATGCCGCCAAGTCAGCGACCGCCGACCTGTCCGTCTCCTGGGTGCCTGGTAACTCCCTGACCGTCGAAGTCCGGGATCAGGACTCGCGGCTGCCGCGCCGTCGCAGGACCGCCGAGCTGGGGGTGTTGCCGCTTGCCTTAACCGACTCCGACGCCGACAACTGGCGGATCATGCAGCTCACCGAGGCGGGCCGAGG
>JBEKCN010001001.1:0-2562 GCA_050014855.1 Streptosporangiaceae bacterium
CTCGATCTCCTTGTAGCCCATGCCGACCAGGAGGTCGAACATCTTGCGCTTGCGCGCGGGGCTCATCGGGTCGATCAGCGCCTGGTTACCGTCCCGCAGGTCGGTGGACAGCCAGCGCGGCGTCTTGGTAATCGACTTGGTGGGCCAGGTCCGGTCGGGCAGATCGATGGCCCTGAACGGCGCGTAACGGTGACACGGCATGCCGCTGGGCGTCGGCCGGATGGCCTCGGCCCCAATGGACCGCCGACGTACGGCAGGGCGCGGCTGCTCGCCCTGTTTGCTGGTGGATGTACTGCTAGGCGCAGACTGCTGCGGATTCATGATGGATGCTGCTCCTCATCGAGGCTGCGGAGGATCCGGCCGATATCGGCCGCGATCTGGCCAGCGATCACGCGAATACTCCGCGGCGAGGGAGCGGGCCTTTAGCGGCCCCCGCCGCGGCCGCTAAGGAGGAGCAGCTCGCACAGCATGATGTGACCACCGTACCAGAGAGGCGGGTGACGGGCAGACCCCGCTACCGGCCTAACGAACCGGGCGGACGCCGTCCGGGGGGGACGACCCCCCTGGACCCCCCCAGCCCGCGGTGGTCCGGACCGCAGTACCGGCCACTCGCCCGAGCCTCCGGCCCGGGACTCGCTGGGCCGGTTAGAGAACGTACCGCCGTAACCCGTGCCAGGTGACCGTTAGATCCCGCCGGCGCTTTAGGCGGGAACCACCGCGGGCTACGGCGAGGCGCTCGCTACCGGCCCAGCGAACCGGGCCTTGCGCCCGGTGAGTGGCCGGTGTGTCGGCGAGAACCACTATCGGGGCGCGCTGCGCAGCGGGGGGTTCCAGGGGGGTCGCCCCCCCCAGGCAAACACCGAAAAACCTGGTGCGGGGGCGGGGGGGCGGATGTTTTCCTGAGGCGTGCGTATTGAACTGTTTGACGCGGCGGAGGACCCTGCTGCGGCGCGTGCGCTGTACGAGATCTACCTGGCGGGGGCGCCGGACGACGTGCCCGGCGGCCCGCCGATGTCGCCCGTGGTGTTCGGCGGTCTGATGGTGCAGGGGTGGTGCTGCGAGCCGCGGGAGATGTGGCTGGCGTCTCCCGGGTCCGGGGCACCGGCCAGGGCGGGGACGACGGCGGGTCCGGGCCCGGCGGCCGGGGGGCCGGTCGTGGGCGGCTACGTCCTGGAACTGCCCGACCGGGAGAACCAGGACCGCGCGGGCATCTGGCTGCTGGTGGCGCCCGGGCAGCGCCGCGCGGGGATAGGCACTGCCCTGCTCCGGCACGCCGGTGCCCGCGCCCGCCACCTCGGCCGGATCATGGTGACGGGTGAGGCGATGGACGGGACCGCCGGCAGCGGCTTCGGCCGGGCGGTGGGCGCGACGGCCAAGCTGACCGAGGCGCGCCGCACCCTCGACGTCCGCGCGATCCCGGTTGGGCGGCTCGGGGAACTGAGGTCATCGGTGAAGGCCGCGTCGGCCGGCTACAGCCTGCTGGACTGGTCCGGGCCGATGCCCGGGGCGTACCTCGATGCCGTGGCCCGGCTGAACGAGGCCATGCACGACGCGCCGCACGGAGCCGGGCTGGAGGCCCAGCGATGGGACGCCGAGCGGGTCCGCGCGACCGAGCGGCGCGCCCTCAGCCAGGGACGCCGGCACTATTCCGTGGCCGCGCAGGACGAGCGGACGGGCGAGCTGGCCGGGCTGACCGAGCTGTCCGTCGACCCGGCCCACCCCGGCTGGGGACACCAGGAGCTAACTGTCGTGGCCCGGGCGCACCGCGGTCACCGGCTGGGCCTGCTGCTGAAAGTGGCCATGCTCGAGCTGCTGGCGGAGCGGGAACCTCAGCTGGAGGCCATCGAGACCTACAACGCCGAGACCAACGCGCACATGGTGGGGATCAACGAGATGCTCGGCTACCGGGTCACGGGGCGGCTGGCCTTCTGGCAGATGCCGGCCGCCGCGGTGGGCGGAGCCCCGGGAAGCCGGGTCCCGCTGAGCGGGGACCCGGTGAGCGGGCTTTAGTCGTAGAAGCCGAGGCGGCGCAGTTGCTTGGGGTTACGCTGCCAGTCCTTGGCCACCTTGACGTGCAGGTCGAGGTAGACCCGGGTGCCCAGCAGCGCCTCGATCTGCTTCCGGGCCCGGGTGCCCACGTCCTTGAGCCGAGCGCCCTTGGTGCCGAGGATGATCGCCTTCTGGCTGGGCCGCTCGACGTACAGCTCCGCGTGCACGTCGGTGAGGTCTTCCCGGCCCGGATGGGGGCCCATCTCCTCGACGACCACGGCGATCGAGTGCGGGAGCTCCTCGCGTACCCCTTCCAGCGCCGCCTCCCGGATGAGCTCGGCGACCAGCTCCCGTTCCGGCTCGTCGGTCAGTTCGCCTTCGGGGTACAGCGGGCTGCCTTCGGGCAGGTGGGACACCAGCACGTCGGCCAGTACGTCCAGGTTGAACCCGGTCACCGCGGACACCGGCACCACGTCGGCCCACTCCCCCAGCCGGTCCACCGCGGCGAGCTGGGCGACGACCTGGTCGGGGGACACTCCGTCGGTCTTGGTCACGATGGCGACCACCGGCGTG